>JAFLDC010000024.1 GCA_017302775.1 Sphingomonadales bacterium | reverse complement strand
GCCGTATCTTGACGCCGAAGCCAAACATCAACGCGGTATAGCACTGTCCGGTTAACGAAGCTTCGCAGCTTCGCGCTTCAACTCATACAGCAGCTCCAGTGCCTCGCGCGGGGACAACGCGTCGACATCAAGCTTGTCCAATCGATCACGCAAGGCATCAACCACTTCGGCGGTTTGTTCGATCGCTGCGGCAAAAAGGGGGAGATCGCCCAGGCCCGCGGCAAGTCCACCGGTTTCAGCCCTTCCTTTTTCCAATCGTGACAGCACGGCGGACGCCCGCGCCACCACCGCTGCTGGTACCCCCGCCAATTTGGCCACAGCCAGACCGTACGAGCGGTCGGCCGGGCCTTCGGCCAACTCGTGGAGCAGGACCAGGTCTCCCTGCCACTCGCGTGCCCTGACATGGTGCAGCGATAGCGCTTCGCAGCTTTCCGCCAGCCGGGACAATTCATGATAGTGCGTTGCGAACAGGCAGCGGGACTGATTGACGCCGTGAACCGTCTCGACAACCGCCCAGGCCAGCGCAAGCCCGTCATAAGTGGAGGTGCCCCGCCCTACTTCATCAAGGATCACAAAACTGCGCGGCCCGGCCTGCGCCAGGATGGCAGCAGTCTCAACCATTTCTACCATGAAGGTCGAACGGCCCCGGGCAAGATTGTCTGATGCGCCTACCCGGCTGAACAGGCGGTCCGTCAATCCGATCGTAGCCCGCGCCGCAGGCACAAAACCGCCAGCCTGCGCCAGCACCACGATGAGCGCGTTCTGGCGCAGAAAGGTCGATTTGCCGCCCATGTTTGGTCCGCCGACGAGCCACAGCCGATCGTCCGGGTTTAGGCGGCAATCATTGGCGACGAATCGCTCACCTCTGGCGGTCAGAGCCGCTTCAACGACGGGATGACGCCCGCCCGTGATATCCAGTACCGCTGATTCCACGACCTGTGGACGGCACCATCCGCTCTCGGCGGCACGCTCGGCTTGGCCACAAGCAACATCGAGACGGGCCAGCGCTTCCGCCGTCGCGGCAATTGCCAGCCGGGCCTTGACCGTTTCACTGACCAGCTCGTCAAAGTGGGATTCCTCTGCAGCCAGAGCATGACCACCGGCTTCTGTAATCCGGCTGGCTTCTTCATGCAGGGCCAGGGCATTGAACCGAACGACCCCCGCCATGGTCTGACGGTGTGCAAAGCCGCTGTCAGGCGCCATCAACGCATCTGCTGATCGCGCCGGAACTTCAATGAAATATCCCAGCACGCCGTTATGTTTGATCTTGAGGGCTGCTATCCCGGTCTGGTCCCGGTACTTCGCTTCCAGCGCGGCTATTGCACGGCGGGCGTTGCCCGATGTCTCTCGCAAGGCGTCAAGCGCATGATCATAGCCCTCGGCAATATAGCCTCCTTGCCCGCGTTCGGTGGGGGGCGCCGGAACCAGCGCCTGCGAGAGCAGGTCTGTCAAGGCGCCATGACCAGTCAGACTTGGCAGAAGTGCATTGAGCAAGCCTGGGCGATCCGCGCGGCCTTGCAGATGGTCGTGGATCCGGCGGGCTTCGATTAGCCCATCCCGCAACTGTCCTAGATCACGTGGACTGCCACGACCCGCCACCAAGCGCCCTAACGCCCGCCCAAGATCCGGAAGGGCACGCAGCACAGCACGCAGATCGCCGCGCAGCAAAACATCGTCATGCAGCCACTGAACCAACTCAAGCCGCGTTTCTATGGTTCTAAGATCGGTCAGTGGGGCAGAAAGATCCTCTGCCAGCTGCCTGGCACCGGCACCGGTTACGCAGCGATCGACCGCTTCGATAAGGCTGCCGCGGCGAACGCCTTGGCTCGACACAAGGATCTCCAGGCTGGCGCGGGTCGCTTCGTCCATCGCCAGATGACCCGCACCGTGGCGCGCGGTCGGCGGGAGCAATAAGGGCAACTTTCCACGCCCCGCATGATCGAGGTAGGCCAGCAAGCCGCCTGCCGCCGCCAGCATGGCGCGGCTGAAATTACCAAAGCCGTCCAGCGTCGCCACCGCATGAACCGCCTTGATCCGCGCCTCTCCGCCATCGCTTGAAAAATCCGCCGATGGTCGGACAGTGCTCTCGCCAGGTGCGCTGCCCCATCCGTCAGGCACGACCACTTCGCTTGCCCCCAGCCGCGCCAATGTCGCGCCCAACCGGTCAGGAAGGCATTCCTCAAGTTCCATCCGCCCGGTCGAGATGTCGCAGGCGGCAAGCCCGACCATCCCGCGCACTTCGCACACAGCAGCCAATACATTGGCCCGGCGCGGCTCGAGCAGGGCCTCCTCTATCAAAGTTCCGGCGGTGACGAAACGGACGATATCGCGCGCGACCAGCGCCTTGGATCCGCCGCGCTTCCTGGCCTGTTCGGGTGTCTCAACCTGTTCGGCAATGGCGACCCGGCACCCGGCCTTGATCAACCGCGCCAAATAGCCTTCGGCCGAATGGACCGGCACCCCGCACATCGGGATCGGAACGCCCAGGTGCTCCCCCCGGCTGGTGAGCGCAATGTCGAGCACTTGCGCGGCCGTACGCGCATCGTCAAAAAACAACTCGAAGAAATCGCCCATCCGGTAAAACAGCAGACAGTCCCCGGCCTGCGCCTTCAAGGCCAGGTACTGAACCATCATCGGAGTGGTGCCGGACGGAGCATTCATCCGCTTCGCCTAGCGCGGCTATGGGCGATTGGGGAGGCTTGCGATGCAATCTATCCCCTATCGCGGCGCGGCCGCTTCCGTTAGGACGGCGCTGAATCCGGAGATCATACGTGGCCGAAGACATTACTCAGACCAGCGAAAGCAACGTCCGATTTACCGAGCGTGAAGCGCTGTTTTATCACAGCACGATCCGTCCCGGTAAGATCGAGATCATCGCCTCCAAACCGATGGCGACCCAGCGGGATTTGAGTCTGGCCTATTCGCCCGGCGTGGCCGTGCCGGTTCTGGCCATCGCCGACGATCCCGCCACGGCATACGATTATACGGCCAAGGGCAACCTGGTGGCCGTGATTTCCAATGGCACGGCAATTCTTGGCATGGGCAATCTTGGTGCGCTCGCATCCAAGCCGGTGATGGAAGGCAAGGCGGTGCTCTTCAAACGCTTTGCCGATGTCGATTCGATCGATATCGAACTGGCCAGCGAGGATCCAGACGCGATCATCGAAGCCGTTGCCATGATGGAACCCAGCTTTGGCGGGATCAATCTGGAAGATATCAAGGCTCCCGAGTGCTTTGTGATCGAGCAAGCGCTGCGTGACCGGATGAAGATCCCGGTGATGCACGACGATCAGCATGGCACCGCAATCATCGCCGCTGCCGGCTTGGTCAACGCCTGCTTCCTGACGGGCCGTAAGTTTGCGGATGTGAAGGTGGTGGTGAATGGCGCCGGGGCATCCGCACTGGCATGCACCGCCCTGATCAAATCGATGGGCGTCAAGCATCATAACGTCACCGTTTGCGACCGGAGCGGGGTCATTTTCCAAGGCCGTGAGACTGGAATGGACCAGTGGAAAAGTGCGCATGCGATCGATACGGCAGCCCGCAGTCTGGAGGATGCACTGGACGGAGCGGATATTTTCCTCGGACTGTCGGCGGCCGGGGCGCTCAAACCCGAATGGGTCAGAAAGATGGCGGACAAGCCAATCATTTTCGCCATGGCCAATCCCGATCCGGAAATCACTCCGCCCGATGCCAAGGCGGTGCGTCCTGATGCGATCGTCGCCACGGGTCGGTCCGATTATCCCAATCAGGTCAACAACGTACTGGGCTTCCCGTTCATCTTCCGCGGGGCGCTGGATGTGCGGGCGACCGCGATCAATGAGGAAATGAAGATCGCGGCGGCCAACGCCATTGCAGAACTGGCGCGCGAAACTGTCCCGGAAGAAGTTGCCGCCGCCTATGGCAAGCAGCATCAGTTCGGCCCGGAATACATCATCCCTGCACCGTTCGATCCACGGCTGATGGAGGTAGTGTCCTCCGCCGTGGCGAAGGCGGCAATGGATACCGGGGTAGCGGGAAAGCCGATTGACGATTTTGATGCCTATCGCACCAGCCTGAAGGCACGCCTCAATCCGACGACATCGGTGCTGACGCAAGTCTATGAGACGGTAAAAGCGAACCCGAAGCGCGTCATTTTCGCTGAAGCCGAAAACGAGATCGTGCTGCGCGCGGCGATTCAGTACCGCGATTTTGGCTATGGCGAACCGGTGCTTGTCGGCCGGACCGATCAAGTCAAGGCGAAGCTGGCCGAACTGGGCGTCGAAGACAGCGATATCTTCCACATCGAAAATTCCGCGATCAGCGAGCATGTCCCGGCGATGGTCGATCTGCTCTACGAGCGCCTGCAACGCCGCGGCTTTCTGGAACGCGATGTGCGCCGGATGGTCAACCAGGATCGCAACGTATTTGCCTCCCTGCTGCTCAAGCTTGGCGTCGGTGATGCGATGGTCACGGGCATGACCCGGACCTTTGGCCAGACCATGCGCGAGGTGCGCCAGGTGCTCGATCCCAAGGAGGGGCAACTGCCCTTTGGCATCCATCTGATGATCGGCAAAAATTACACCACCTTCCTGGCCGACACGACTGTAAACGAGCGCCCCGATGCTGCAGACTTGGCGCGGATCGCCAAGGAAACTGCGGCCGTCGCAAGGCGGCTCGGGCACGAACCGCGGGTAGCGTTCCTGTCTTATTCGACGTTTGGCAATCCGCCCGGTCGCTGGCTTGAGCCGATCCGCGAGGCGGTGGCATTACTGGACGCCGAGAATCCCGGGTTCGAGTACGAAGGCGACATCGCTCCTGACGCTGCGCTCAATCCTACGGTAATGCGGAACTATCCATTCAGCCGCCTGTCACAGCCCGCCAATGTACTGGTGTTTCCGGGCCTGCAGTCGGCCAACATTTCGGCCAAGCTGCTGCGTGAACTGGCGGGCAATGCCACGATCGGCCCGATGCTGCTGGGCATGGAAAAGCCGGTTCAGATCGCACCGATGACCGCGATTGCCCCGGATGTACTGACTTTGGCCGTGCTGGCCGCCTCAGGCGTCGTGGGCTAGTTTCTAGAACACAGCCTTGTAAATTCCGAACAGGCTGGTGATGGTCAGGACCACCCCGACCATCACCAGCATGGGTTTGGCCGGAATGTGTTTGGCCGCCCACGCGCCCAGCGGCGCTGCTGCTATACCGCCAATCAGCAGGCCCAGCGTCGCGCCCGCCACGTCGGCGAAGCCCAGATGATAAATGAACGCAGCGCTGATGGTCAGCGTCAGAAAAAACTCGACCGCATTGACAGTCCCGACCACCCGGCGCGGATCCGCTCCCTGGATCAGCAGGTTCGATGTTACCACGGGGCCCCAGCCACCACCGCCGGCTGCATCGAGGAACCCGCCGATCAGACCCAGCGGAGCCACCACCCGCGCTGGCCGCGTCTGCGGTGGATACTTGATGCCGCGCCACAACAGCATCAGCCCGATCGCAGTCAGATAAGTCAGCACAAAGGGCTTGACCACGGCTGAATCCAGTGACGTCAGAACATATGCGCCAAGTGCTCCTCCGGCCATTCCGGGCAACAGCAACTTGAAGAACAACGCCTTGTCGATGTTGCCATGAATCAGGTGGCTGATGCCGGACGTCGCTGTGGTGAAACATTCAACTACATGAACGCGCTGCGAGGCTTGTGCGGGGGGCACGCCCAGGACCCCAACCAGCAAGGTATTGGAGATTACGCCGAAGGCCATTCCCAACGCGCCATCCACGGCCTGTGCGGCAAAACCCACAGCAATGAATGGCAGCAGCGCGCTGAAATCAAAGTCCATGGCCGATCGCACTCCCTATATCTCGACTCGTTGAATAGAGTTTCAACGCACAGGCGGCGACATAGTTTTTCAGCTGAGCGCTGAAGCGAAGTTTTCCTGCGACTGACGACTTGCCTGCCGTGTGGCTGCGCGCGAATAAGAGCCATGGTCCATTCACTTCGTCCCCGTCGTTCCGCCCTTTACCTGCCTGCCGCCAATGCCAGGGCCGTGGCAAAAGCCAGGACGCTGCCTGCCGACGTGGTCATTCTCGATCTGGAGGATGCAGTTGCGCCGGATCAGAAAATTGCCGCGCGCGCAGCTGCCGTCGCGGCGATCGGTGAAGGTGGATATGGCAGGCGCGAACTGGTCGCACGGGTCAATGGCATTGGAACACCATGGGGCAGGGATGATCTGGCCGCCATCGCTGCAGCCGGCCCCGACGCCGGTCTCGTTCCCAAGGTGTCAACCCCGGAAGAAATCCGTGCCTATGACCAGGCGCTGGCACAGTCACCAAAGGGCACCCGGTTATGGATCATGATCGAAACCTGCGCTTGTGTGCCGGTACTCCACCAACTGGCAGCCTGCGCCACGGAAACTCGTCTTGCGGGCTTTGTGATCGGCACCAATGATCTTGCCAAGGAAATGCGCGCCCGGTTGACCGCTGACCGTGCGGCCTTCCTGCCGATCCTGACCATGGCGGTTGCCGCAGCACGCGCCCATGGGCTGGTTGTGCTCGACGGGGTGTGCAACGAATTCCGCGATACCGCCATCGTTCGAACCGAGGCCGAGCAGGGTCGGCAATTCGGATTTGATGGCAAGACATTGATCCATCCCGATCAGATCGCGCCATGCAATGCTGCCTTCTCGCCCGATCCGGACGAAATCGCCTGGGCGCGCGCGGTGGAGCACGCTTTTGCCTTGCCAGAAAACGCCGGCAAGGGAGCAATCAAGGTCGAAGGCCAAATGGTCGAGCTGCTTCACCGCGAACAGGCCCGGCAAATACTAGCAATCGCCGCGGCTATTTCCGCCGATACCTGAAATACCAGATTTTGTGGCGTATCTCAACCATCTGTTTGAGTCGACTGCATTTTTTCCGCTGTATTGAGGTGCTCAGAACTGCTCCAGCAATCACCGGGTAATCACCGAATTGCCCATCAGGATATCTTCCGCAGTTCTGCCAAGCCTACCTCGAAGCCGAGCGGCAGTAGAATTGTCGACGCTTGCCGCAATGACTTTCCAGTTCCGCTCTACCTGCACCGGGTCGCATTCGAGACGGTTACGATCACGCGCTCCGTTTTGCACCCGGTTTGGCGACGGTTGATCCCAGTGTTTTTCGGAGCTGCTCGACGCGGCGGGCAACACCCACCTTCGGATCGATGGTAAGCGCGTCGTCATAGGCCTTTACGGCCTGAGCGATCTCGCCCCCCTGCTCATGAAGTTCGCCGAGCAATCGATAGGCCCGGGCCTGCTGCCATACCTCGCCGTCTCGGGCAGCGACCCCCAGGCCTGCGATGATCTCGCTGCGAAGCGGATAACCGTTTGCGCTCGTCGCAGCCATGACATCCTGAATGACGCTCAGGTCACCCGCGCCGATCCTTCGTAGCTGCCATGCTTCGCGGTCGACCATGCAACCAGTGAAATCGTAGCCGACGCGGTCATCGTCGTTGCCAATCAGGTAGACGCACCGATTGATCGTATCGAATTCGTAGCGGGCAGCCCAGCCGGCTTCCTGTTCCCAGCTTGCGATCTCCTGACCGACCTCGAGGTCGAAGAGAAAGTATCGGCAACTGTCGGGACTCCCGGAGGCGTTGGCTGTCTGGCATATCGCGTATCGGCCGTCATCTGACAGCCCAGTGCTCGCCATGTTTGCCGAAAACGGACGATCGACAATCTTTTGCCCATCGACCCGAAAAGCCAGCAGGCGGCTGTTCAGTCCGTCTCCGAACATCCAGTCACTAAAAATGAACATGCCATTTTTAGCGACATGGCCATACTGCGGTCGTTCGAGACGCCCTGAGGCAAGAACCCGGCCTTCGTCGGTCAACAGGGTCCAGCTTCCATGTCCCTCGTACCGATGTCCGCCGACCGTGCCTTCGGGGTTCCTGTCTTGCCAGATGAGGTGGAACCTTCTGTCAGACGAAGCAGCATGGGGACCGAAAAAGTCGAGAGCCGAGATACGGACAAGGCCGTGACTGAACGGTTTGATCTCAAGGCGACTGGTGCCTTGTGGCCGAGCTGTTTTCTCCGGTGCCGGGCCATTTCCGAACAGGCGTTGCAGAAACCCCTTCATGCGGTAGCGTTCAATGCATGTTGAAGTTCGGCAATCGCCTCGACGACCGCGTCAAAGGGCGGCGGCTCGCCAAAGATCATGGTGCTCATGGCGCGATAGTCCTGACGCAAGGCATCCGTCATCCCTCCCTCCGGGCACAAGGCAAATGTCGTGGCCTGCGCGGTGGCCAGATCGAAGTCCGGGCGATTGAAGAACATGCGGGCATGGGCGACGCAATCCTCGCCAAGCGCGCGGTTTGCCAGGGCCGCTTGGCCGATCTCCGATTGGACCAGGCGGAACAGGTCGTAATAGTGGCGAGAGATGCGCTGGCCGTCGCCGCGCAGTTGCCCTCGGATTTCGAACCACCGCCTCAGGCCATGCAGGATGGCGACCTTGTCCCAGAAGGTCCGTTCGGCATCGACAACTGTAATACCCGGGACGGCGAGATCCAGGTCGATGGCATCAGCGTCGACATAGGGCACAATGGTTCGGACCGAATTGGGATCAAGCGCCGACTTTGCGCCTGATTCGATCTTCACCGACTTGGCGATGTAGGCATCGTCGGGCGTGATGCTGGGATATACCAGGAGCAAGGTCTGGGCATCCCGGGCGTCGGCCTCGACCCGAATTGACTGCGCTTCGAGGCCTGCGCGCGCGCAGGTATCGGCGCAGATTTGCGCGAGGCGCGCTTTCAATGGTCCGTTGATATGTGCTTCGCAGGCGGCTTTGATTGCATCGAGCGCGGCCTCCCGCTTCTTGCGGCTTAGCGCTGCCAGTTCCGCGATGGTTGCAGGAACGCCGAGATCATCGCGGAAGACCGTCACGTCGATGTCTTCGGAGAACCGCTCGATCAACCCGAACCCCTTCGACAGCGAAGTTCCGCCCTTGAACAGCAGGCGGGGTCCGTCTTCGATCCCGTTGAACAGCGCATCAAGGGTCCAGCAGACCCAGAAATCCTTTTCGACGTTTTGCGGGGTCGTGCCGAGGCGTTGCGCAGTCGCCGTATAGAGCCCCGTGCGGGTGGCCGTGTCAGCGCGCAGCACTTCATCGAAGGCGGAGTTCATGCGCTGGGCACTTCAGAGACGAGCGGACGGAGCAGGTCCTGCATCCAGGCCGGGAGCGTTGGCAGCCCCTCGGCAAGATCAGCGCGCAAAGCTGCGCCGTGAGTGGGGTTACCGAGAAGGGTGGCAAGTCGCTCACGCCATTGTCTCGTGTCGTCCGTCGACATTGTATCGCGCAGCCAGTGCAGCGCCTGGACGATCCTCATGGCCGGGCGTCCCGCCCAATAGAGTTTGCTTGCCGCGGTCATTCTGAATTCTATGGTTAGGTTGCCGAGCTTGATCGACTTGGGCCGCGCTTCGCTGTGCACGACGATTTTCGCCGGTACGGCATTGGTAAAGCCGAGATCGTTGGCGGCCGTCATTCCGTCGACCAGGACACGGATCTGGTCGCGCCGCGCGACGGCGTCGATGACCGCTCGCGGATCGGGGGCATTGTCCTGCCGGGTCAGGCTGTTGAACTGCGGTTTGTCATAGAGGCCGCGATCGATCCGGCGCAGCTCGCCCCATTTGACCAAACGCTGGAGGGTCTTGTCGACCGCATCGCGGCCGGCAAGGTCGAGAAAGTCGGCCGGTGTCCAGACAGTGTTCGCCGTCGCTCGGCTTACACGATCGAGAATTTGCGCTTTCAGTCCGGGCGGGATTTTGTCCATGTCCGAAATATGTAGCATAACTTCGGACATGATCAAAATCGCTATTGTCCGAAAAATGTAGACGGATTTCGGACGGGGTAGTGACGAAAACCGTCTCCCCCGGCCCAAGCA
Organism: Sphingomonadales bacterium; assembly: GCA_017302775.1. The sequence continues at coordinate 5,158 of JAFLDC010000024.1, read as the reverse complement.
GATCAAACAGCTTATGGATGAAAGGGAACGTAAGGCTCGGCCTTCTCATTGAAAAACCGGGACGCCACCGCTGGCCCATTCGCAAGGGCCAGTTCCTTCGCCACATTTGGCAGCTCTGCCTTCGCCCGCTTTACGTCGTCCAAACCGATCGGACCATCGGGCAACAGTGGCGCATTCAAGCGAATGAGCCGATCACGGCCAATGAGTAGCCCAGCTTGCCCCAGCGCATTCTGGCTGGAGAGATGCATCGCTGACGAAACGATATCGCGCCAATGCCACAAGCCTCCGCGCAGGACCTGTGCATCCGAAATCGTCATTTCGGCGTCACCGCATCCCAACGACAGGATATCAATCTGATCGCGATCGAGTTCGTTGCAACTGAGCGCATCGACCAGTGCGACCATCACCGGATTGTTCGCCCACACGCCTCCGTCTGCGAACCGTCGCTGCCCATCCCTGTAGATCGAGAAATAGGTGGGAGCAGCAGATGTCGCGAGCGCGACTGTGACCATTTCTTCGCGCCAATCGAGTTTGAAATCGGGATGATGCGGCGTCTTGAATATGTTGACCTCGGTGAAGCCGTCGAAAGAAGGAATGCAAAGTCGACGCTGGGCATCTCCAAACGGGCGCGCGCCAAAAATCCGGCGCAGTTCACGTTCAAGCGGCTCTCGGTCATACTGGTAATAGGCCAGCGATCGAGCTTTGGCCCAAAGTCGCTTGAGCCCTAACAGGGGCGGCCTGGCCGATGGAAAGATCTCTTCACCGTGTTCAAGATAGACCTGGAGAATGTCGGAGGCAGGCAGTCCAATCGAAAGCCCAAGGGCGATTATTCCCCCCGTGGATGTACCCGCAATCAGGTCGAAATAGTCACAAACGGAGTGTCCACCAAGATACTGCCGTTCGAACTCCGCCAGAATCGACGCGGGCAAAATTCCCCGAATGCCGCCGCCATCGATGGACAGGATCCGAAATCGCTTGCCCTCCGGCCACGGCAATTGTCGCCGCCGCTCACCAAGCGTTCCATCAGACCGCCGCAATGGCCTTTGGTCGCTGGGTTCCATCCAACTCCTCCTGTGTCGGGTGTCGGCCACCGCCCGACCATTTTCCGGTCAGCAACCAGCCTTCATAGAAGTAGAGATACCGTGCGGCCCAAGGCACGGTCGTTTCGGCCAGCAGGTCCGATGGCGTCCACTCGCCATTGAACGGATCGAACAGGCACAAGTAAGGCAAGGATTGCTCCGCACGGTTTACATAGACGTGTGGGATCGGGCCTTCTTCATATTCAGGATGGCGCTCTAGACGTGGCGACAGCACCTGAACGCGCGGTTGCACGTTGAGAATGGAGAAGTTTTCGATCGCAAGCGGGACTTCGTAACCGATCCGCACACGGTAGCGTTTGCAGACCGGGTCGAGCGTTCCTTCCCAGACCGCTCGGCGCCCGATCCTTTGCACAAGCGCGAAGTCCGGCCAGCGTTGCTCCATCGCCGCGATCTGGGTCTCGATCGGGATCAGTCCAGGAACCATTCGCCGCCCATGTTGGTGCTTGCCCGAGCCGGGGTGCAATTGGTTGCGATAGCAGCGGCAGTCACGCCTGCATGGACCCGGCCGCTGGGACCGAACCGCATCGCGCCCTTTTCCATGGCGGAGCGGCTACGCTCCATGTGTTCCTTGATCGCGTACTTCGCCGCCGTCTCGCCGAACAGATCGTCGAGAATCGTGTTCGTTTCGGTGAGCGAGATGTTTTCCGTCCGCAGGCGAACCAGTTGCCGGACCAGATACTCCAGATCGCGCACATACTCATTCTGGTCAGACAACGCGCCAGGCCAGCGATCGGTAAAGACATCCGGGATGTAAGCGGGGTTGCGGACGTCGATACAGAGATTGTGCGCGCTCCGCTCCTGAAGGCGCTGCGCAATGTGCCGGGAAATCGAGACCACCTCCTCCAGCAGGCCCGCGCCGACAGGGGCCACTTCCAGCGCCAGTGCTGCCAGAACCACAGAGGGCGGCTTGCGCTTCGAACGGTTGCGAAACCGCACGTCGCGATTGCGCTTGATCAGCTGAAGCGCGACAACGCGAGCAGCCTTTTCCGACAACGGAATGCGGTCGGGCAACGGATCGACGTCGGCCTTCGCGACCGTCCGTCCGTCAGCCAGTGACCGGGATTCAAAGATTGCAGCGAAGACCGGATCGTATGCGGTCTGGGCGTTGAAGTGGTCGGCAAAGCCCCAAGGATTGACAGGCTTGTGGTAGCTCTCAAGCGGCTGCTGTTTGAAATGGAAAAGATGTCCCGCTTTTTCGGGCGCCGGCGCCAGCCGCGAAATGGGCATCAAATCGACGCGGACACCATCGTCGTATTCGACGGTCACGCACCGCGAATTCCGCGTTACCCGCCCGTGATAGCGGGAGCCCGGCTGCGAATTGATGGCTTCGAAAAGCAGGTCAAGAATCCGCTTGGGATCGCTGTTGGTCGGAACATCAAGTTCCATCACCACATCGACGTCATGCTGATCCTTCGAAACGCTTGAGGCAATCGCTGTACCGGTGGCGAAGCTGCCCCCTGGGTAGCAGGCAATCACCTTCTCCTGCAGCGGGCTGCCAGGACGATCAACATAGCTGCAAAGCGCCTCGAAATGCTGTTGCGCCTCGTCGTGCTTCGTAGGCGACAATTGAACCCGACGAGCCACATCCATAAGCATCGCGTCGGCGAAGCTCGGGGTCGGCAGGCGCTCGGGGCGTGGACGGAACGGATCAAAAACGGTCATTGTGCCCCCTATTTGGCGCAGGTGGCAAAGCCCAAGATCGGCAGACTTCGCCTTACAGGATCGTCAGATACACCGAACGACCGGCGCAGTCAACCAATCTGCCGCGAATGTTCGATTGACCGAACGGCGCAGCTTTCCTACAGGCGCAAGGGTGTGTTACTCTTAGGGGCTGGGAGAGTGCCATGTCGCTCGCGATGAAATTGCAAAAGCTGCGCACGCAGCGAGGTCAATCACTTCAAGTGGTTGCGGACGCAGTGGGGGCTTCCAAGGCCCACATCTGGGAGCTGGAGAAGGGGACCACCAAAAACCCCTCGATCGAACTGCTCAAAGGCTTGGCTGAGCATTTTGGGGTGACGATTGCTTCGCTGGTTGGCGAAGACCCCTCTCAAGCGGAAGACGAGCAAATGGTCGTCATGTACCGCGACCTCCAAAAACTCGATCCCAAGGACAGGCAGTTCATCGAAGCGATGATCGAGACCATGAAGAAGCGCGGGGGCAAGGCAACAGATGCAGATTGATCGGGTCGAGCTTGCTGACTGCACCTCCCCCGAACGCATCATCGCAGAGATCCTGCGACAGCTCCCTGATCTTCCGACTCCGGTTCCGATCGAGGAACTTGCAACGGCCGTTGGTATCACTGCCATCCATCGGATGACGACCGACAACTTCGAAGGCGGCCTGATAACGCAACCAGAGCGCCGTGACGGGGTCATCCTGGTCAACGGCAAAGCCAATCGACTGAGACAGCGCTATACGATCGGTCACGAACTCGGACACTATCTCATCGCGGCACACCAGCCTGGTGACTCAGGGCAATTTACCTGTTCGAAAGCGGACATGAACATTCGCAAAGCCGACCGCGACAACCGCAGCCAGCGAATGGAAGCGGAAGCGAACCGGTTCAGCGCCGGAATCCTGATGCCGGTGATAAAATTCAAGACCGACCTGCGCGCACAAGGTGGTCCTGACCTCCGTCATGTTGTCGATCTGGCGGCGAAATACGACGTCAGCAAGGAAGCAACGGCTATCCACTATACGACCTACCACCACGATCTGTGCGCCATCTTGCTCTCGCAGAATGGGACCTTGCGCCGAATTTATAAGCCAACCCGCTTTCCTTTTGTGGAAGCCCGGATCGGAACGCCGCTTCCCCACAATTCACTGTCTGCCCGCCATCAGACCAATGGGGTCGAATCGGACGACGTTGACCGGGGTATCTGGCTGGCCAACTTCAACCGCCCATCATCGATCAGGGAACAGGCTTTGAATCTGGCGAATGGGTGGAAAATGACACTGCTGGTCGTCGATGACAGCGATGATGACGACGAGGGCGAGGTGCGCGACGCCTTTGAAGTCTGGGAAAATCCGTGCTTCCCCGGGAAGAGCCGACGCCGGTAGCCGGAGTGGCCGAGCTGCAGGATTGAACGAGCATTCGGGGCGCTGCCCTTCGGGCGACCTGCTCTATTCGCTTCGCGAACCAAGCCCAAGGTCTTGGCCCGTGCGGGTGACGATCAGGAACGCGAGGCAATTGAGCGGGGCTGGTGACGCGCACGGTCCCGCGCGCCGTCCCGGCGCGCTCCTGCGGGCGCGGCGTTCGACGAGGTGGCCCCGCAGGCACTCTGCCTCCGGCAGCCAATTGTGCATGTGCAGGCCAGGAAAGCCGACAGCCCCCGCCTTTCCGCCTGCACGTGCAAGGTAGCGACAACCGCCTCCCGTCAGGGTGCGTTTTCTTGCCTTGGCAATCTCGCTGGCCGCTCGCGCGACGCGAAGCATGAGCAGGTTAGAGTGAGAGGGTGGCGGGCTTCGCCGTGACGGGATGAGGGTCGAGAGAGAGGCTCCCGGCCGCCCGTCATGGAGATTTTCTCATGAACATGCATGTTCTCGATGGGCCTCGCGACGTTGGCGGTGGCTACAAAGTCGATGTTTCCCGCGGCCAGCGCGTTGGGCGGGTGTCATCCGAATGGTTCTCGCGGCCCGACGATGAGCGGTATCTGTCACTCGGCGATCTGGCCCGCTCGGTACGAAGCCGGTCAGAGCGCAGCCGGACCCGCGTGGTCGAGTCCGCGCTGATCCATGTCGAAGCGAGCCGAAACGATCCCGAGCGCCTGTCGCTGATACTGCCCGGTGCCGATGCCCCCGTGGCACCGACCCATTGGAGCTTCGGGCAACTGGCCAGCCAGGTCGGCGCTCCCGCAGCCTATCTGCGTCAACTCCCCGCCCCGCTCGCCGCGATCAACCTGCAATACGGCCTGACCTCGAACCGGGCCGAGCAGATCAAGACGCTGGAAACCGACAATGGTCACGTGGAACTGCGCGCCGTGACCGGCCCGGACTACGGCCGGATCTACGACCACGAACTCGTCGAAGCCGTGCAGAGGATCGCGGGCAATGGCGCC
>JAFLDC010000239.1 GCA_017302775.1 Sphingomonadales bacterium | reverse complement strand
ACAGCTTACGCCGCTTCGGACATGCAATATGTCTACCGTGTCTACGATGCCGAAGGCAATTTCGATGAGACCGCGCCGCAGCCGCTGAACATCGCCGAACCCGGTGCGCTTGTCACCCCGGCCAACGACAGTCGTCCGGCATTTGGTGTGACCGACTCGGCCAGCCATCGCGGTATCGACCTGGTGCAGGCTCAGCCGCTCATTGCTTATGGCAAAGTCGCCGATGCCTCCGCAATCCTGACTATCGAAGGTCAAATCGTCCCGCTTGATACCGAGGGACGCTTTACCGCGAGCTTGCTTCAGCCAGAGGCCTGCGCAGGGCTCAAACTTGCCGTGACCTCGTCTTGCGGTGCACGCAGTGCCGGGGTCGCCGCCAAGGACACCTGGAATGCTGCAGCTCCGCCGCCGCAGACCGTGACCACCAGCGTCGCCCCGGCATCGGGTTTCGAAATTCGCACTGCGCCCGAAGGGCAACCGGCAGCTCCCGACCACGCGCTCGAAGTACGCGCCGATGGTCACGCCGCTGAGCCCGTCATGTCGATCGGTCTGATCGGCAGCGAACGCACCGTGGTCGTGGGCAGCCCGGCCCAGTTCCAGACTTACACCAACTATCCTTCTTATGTCGCCAAGGGCGAAGTGCGGATCTTTGTCGGCGGCGCGGTAACCGATGCACCGCCACTTGCAGTCGTTGCGATCGATGCGAACGGCTTTGCGCAGTGGCAGCCCGGCGCCGATGCGCCGCGCGACTTGTTCTACACTTTTCGGGTCTATGATGATCGCGGTCGGTTCGACGAATCCAAGCCCGAGGAACTGACACTGGTTCCCGAACCCGTCCGCATCGACGGCGCACCCAACGCACGTCCGACCTTTGGCGTGGTCGATGAAGCGCAAATCCGCAATATCCCGATGAGCCGCACCGCCACAGTGACGGTGAGCGGGGTTGCCGACCCCTCGAAAGACATGATCCGCGTCAGCGGCCAGCTGGTCCCGGTCAATCCCGACGGCAAGTTCATCACTCAGCAGCTTGTTGACCGGGACAGCAAGGACGTGCGGGTTACCATCGAACGCGATGGCCAGACCACCTTTGCGACCTCACGCGATGTGGCGGTGCCGCGCAGCGACTGGTTCTTCGTCGGTCAGGGTGACCTCACCTTCCGGTCGATGAACGGAAGCGGGTCAGCGGTTGAAGTCTCGGGCGATCCGCTCGCCGATGGCAATTCGCTCACCTCGCGCGCGGCGTTCTATACGAAAGGCACCTTCGGCGATGGCTGGAAACTGACCGCGTCACTTGACACCGGCGAAACGCTGCTTGGTGACATGTTCAACAACTTGGACCGCAAGGATCCGCGCCAATTGCTGCGCCGGATGGGGTCGAACGAGTATTACACCACCTACGGCGACGACAGCACGCTGGTCGAAGATGCGCCGACTCAGGGGCAGTTCTATCTGCGGCTACAGCATGCTGACACCAGCCTGATGGTTGGCAATTATGTCGTCGATTTGAACCAGGCCGAACTCGCGCCGCTTGACCGCGGACTGTTCGGGATTGCGTTCGACCACAAGAGCGAGGCGACCACCAGCTTCGGCGAACGCCAGTTGCAGTTCACCGCCTTCGCCTCGGATCCGGGCACCGTTCCCGGCCGTGACGAGTTCCGCGGAACGGGCGGGTCGCTCTATTTTCTCAAGCGTCAGGATCTGACCGTCGGCTCGGAGCGCCTGCGCGTTGAAGTTCGCGACCGCGACACCGGACTCGTGCTCGAAACCCGCGAGCTGCGGCCTCAGGAAGACTACGACATCGACTATTTCCAGGGCCGCGTCACGCTGTTGCGCCCCTTGGCTTCTACTGTCGCTACCAGCGGAACGGTGCGCGAATCCAGTTCTACCGGGAACGTGCCCGTGCTCGTGGTCCGTTACGAATACACCCCGCCAGTCGGTAGTCTCGATGGCTACACCCTTGGTGGGCGCGGTTCGGCGTGGCTCGGCGACACACTTCGGGTTGGAGTCTCGGCCCAGCGCGAGACGACCGATACTGCCGACCAGACCCTGCTTGGTGCGGATGCGATGCTGCGGCTGACCGCCGGCACCTATCTCAAGGGCGAGATCGCGCAGACCGACGGTCCAGCCTTCGGCCAGGCCAATTCGGTCGACGGCGGGCTGTCCTTCACCGACATTGCAACGCCGGGAGTTGCCGGTCGCACTGCGCGCGCCTGGAAGCTCGAAGGCGCCGTCAATTTTGCCGAACTGCAAGGGCAGACCGGTGATCGCGGAACTCTCTCGGCGTTCTATGAGAGCCGCGAAGCAGGATTCGCTGCCAGCTCACAGCTCACGCCGAGCGACACGGTCCGTTGGGGCGCAGCCCTCGCGTTGCCGATCGGCGACAGCACCCGCGTTTCTGCAAAGTACGAGACGCTCGACTCCGCCTCGGCCGGTGCCCGCCGCACTGCTAGCTTCGATCTTGAGCAGGACCTTGGGAGCGATATCGACCTTAAGCTGGGGCTTCGCCGCGATCAGCAGGTTCCAGGCTTGCTGTATAACAGCATCGAGACCGGCACTCGAACCGACGCTGCGGTCCAGCTCGGTTACAGCCCGGAAGGCCGCAACTGGTCGCTTTACGGGTTTGGGCAGGCCACGCTCGAAAGCGATGCTGGTCGCAACCGCAACAACCGCGTCGGGATCGGCGGCAAGGCCGAGATTACTGATCGCATGTCTCTGACGGCCGAAGTTTCGGAAGGTGACGGCGGGCTTGGCGCCGATATCCAGCTCAACCGCCGCTACGGCCAGGGCTCGGAAGCCTACATCGGCTACTCGCTGCTGGCCGACCGGAGCACGACCGGGCTGGAGCCGGTGAACATCTTCACCCGCTCGAACTCGGGCACTCTGACTGTCGGTGCACGACACCGGTTCGGTTCGTCGCTCAGCGTATTTGGCGAAAATCGTATCGGCTATGGCGGCACCGGGCCCAGCACGATGCGCAGCCTTGGGATGAAGTTCGATCCTAATGAAAAGCTGTCGTTCAGCGCGTCGTTCGAGAACGGCCAGATCGACGATGCTACCACCGGTGTGTTCCGCAGGACCGCAGGGACCTTCGGCTTCGGCTATACCACAAAGGATGTCCAGTTTGGATCGAACGTCGAAGCCCGCTTTGAGCGCGGCGGTGGTCGCGACCAGACTGTCTGGCTGTTCCGAAACACCGCTTCGGTCCAGCTCAACCCTGATTGGCGGGCGCTCGGCCGGCTTAACTTCGCCATTGCCGATAACGACGGGCCGAGCGTGCGCGCTGCCGACTATGTCGAAGGCACGATCGGGTTCGCCTATCGGCCTGTCACCAATGACCGGCTCAACGTACTGGCACGCTACAGCTACTTCCAGGACATGGGGCCAGTTGGACAGATTACTGGCGGCGGGGAAACTGGCAGTCCCAAGCAGCGCAGCCAGATCGGGATGATCGACGTCAACTACGATCTCAGCGACAGTCTGACCGTCGGCGCCAAATATGGCTACCGCCAAGGCCAGGTGTCGCTTGATCGGACCTCAGACACGTTCGTGACCAGCAACACCCACCTCGGCGTGCTCAGGCTTGACTGGCGCCCTGTTCAGCAATGGGATCTGGTCGTGGAAGGGCACTATTTGAGCAGCGATCTTGCAGGCGATGCCCGTTGGGGCGGCCTTGCTGCGATCTATCGCCACCTCGGCAACAACGTGAAGGTTGGTATCGGCTACAGTGTCTCAGACTTCTCAGATGACCTGACCGATCAAAGCTACACAAGCAAGGGAGTGTTCATCAATCTGCTGGGCAAGTTCTAAACAAGACTGGTAGAACTTGGGACGGCTCTAAATGGGATCCATGCGCGATCAAAACTGCCCTTTCAAACGGCGGTTTTGGCCACCGTGCGTTTCCAACTTCTGATTACAACAATTTACGAAACGAATCGTCGGGTCGTGCTAGCCATTTTTCTTCGAAGGAAATCGATTGCATTGCCCTATTGCAACGTCCTTCGGGTCGCAGGGCCGTCAGCCCAATAAGCTGGCGGCCCACTCGCTGGGAGGCACGGATTGCTTGAAGCGCGCGCTAACGACGCTTGTAGTTCTTCGCTATGTGCGGGTGCAGAGTGTGGATGCACAGCCGAGCCCAGCGACAACCAGATGACCACGCTGATGTTTGACCCTACCATACGCCAAGACAGATTGTCGGTAGTCCGGGGCCTATATCTAGAAGACTATGTGATCGCGCTGATCTTCGTTATCGCTTGGGTTAATGGCATTTACGTCGCCTATACAGCCTGAAGTCGCAGTGCTGGGTACGTGAAAAATTCACCGTGGCTTTCCGAGATGCGCCGCCGATCGACGTTACAAGATATTGCATTGGATCGATTGCGCCCTCTCAAAATCTGGCAGAGAACTGCGCTCTGACGGCCATTTTCACTAGACCCGGAAATGGTCGTCAACCGCACAATCGGGCCCCGAACAGCACCACACTCTCGGTTTAGCAACATACGTCCTGGCTTTGGTCTGACGCCGTATCCAGCCAATCCTGCGCCAACCTACCTTCGGTTCAGAATGCACTTTATTCGATGCTTCAGACGCGCTTTCGATCACATTTCGGAGGAAGCGCAAGGACGCATGCAATGGCTAACGAACACGGTCGAACCATCACCCGTACTATCCGGCGCCATCAGCTGAAGGAAATGGTGCCGCTGGCGGACAGCACGATCTTCGGCATGGAGCAACGCGGCGAGTTCCCCCGCCGCTTCGCCCTGTCACCGCGCTGCGTGGTGTGGGATCTGTCCGAAGTCGAAGACTGGCTGGCATCGCGGCGGACCTGTCCGATCGAACGCGGCCGACAAGTCGATGTGCGACAGCGCCGTTCACGGCCGGTCAGAGGCTCGGATCGAGTTCCAGCACTGGTGCAGTAGCTGGCAAAACAGCGGGCGCATATTTTTGACCCGCAATCCAGGCATCGATCGTGTTTGACCATTCCTGCATCATGTGGCGACGCTGCAACTCGTACTCCGCCTTGTTATAGATGCCGCGCGACGAACGGCCATCTTCATGCGCCAGACACTTTTCGATCCAATCGCTGTTGAAGCCGAGC
>JAFLDC010000238.1 GCA_017302775.1 Sphingomonadales bacterium | reverse complement strand
AAAAAGGAAAGCCGGTAATTGATGCCGGTCAATCGCCGGGGATCAGGCCCCAGCCTGCCAATCCCGCACTGCCTCGAGCGGCCAGACCAGCATCAGCACGTTCAGCGTCAGGTTGTCGCGGATCATGATCAGGGTGAACAGTTCGAACACCACCGCCATGGCCAGGCTGACTTTCCACGGCAGCTTGCTGGCAATCCAGAACCCCAGCGCCATCCAGCCGATATCGGCCAGCGAATTGACCACGCTGTCACCCTCGTAACCGAAGCTGACGGTAACCGCGCGGTAGCGATCGATGATCAGCGGCGAGTTTTCCAGCAGCTCCCAGAATGCCTCGAACACCACCGCGATCGGCAGGGCCCAGATCGCCGGTTTGCCGCCCAGCAGCTTCCAGCGCCGCCATAATATGTGCGCGAAGAAATAGAACAGCAGCCCGTGGATGATATGGCTGAAGGTGTACCAATCGGCGATATGCTGGCTGTTTTCCGACGATTGCACCACGCCGTGCCACAGTTTGATCGTGCCGCACTGGCAGATGGCGTTGCGGCCCATGGCAAGGAGGATCGCACCGGCGGCGAGCCAGGCCGCAAGGCTGAAGGCAATGCCGCGGCGATCGGGTACAAGGCTGGGCTGGGCTGGGGTCATGGCCACCAGCCTAGGGGCGCAGCCCCGGCGCTGCAATCCCGGCCCGACTTGCCAAGCCGTGCGGCGATGATAACTTGCCGATCAAACAGGAGGATCGCTTGATCATTCGCAACATAGTGTACCGGGCCTTGCCCGCCCTGATTCTGGCCGCGGCGGTGCCCGCATCGGTGGCTGCCCAGTCCGCTCCTGCCCCCGCGTCAGTCCCGGTCCCTGCCGCCGACCAGCCCTATGCCGCTGTTTTCGACGTATTGGTGGGCGGGCTCGATATCGATCAGATGGCGCAGGTCGGCGCGGACGAGATCTTCGATGGCATGGTCCGCAACGACAACCGGTTCGCCAGCATGGCGCGCAGCCAGCCCGATCTCAAAACGCGGTTCCGGGCTGTCGCCAAGCCCTATCTGGCGACCTGGATCAAACGGTCGAACGATATGCGCCGCCCGCTGGTGATCGATGTCCTGAAAAAGAACCTGACCCTGGCGGAAGCGCGTGAGGTCGCGGCGTTCTACGGTTCGCCCCTGGGCCGGAAGTTCATGCAGTCCTATTCGCGCAACCTGTCCGCAGACAAGACGGTTGACGCCGCGATCCGGGGCCGGACCAGCGAAGTGGACAAGGCTGCGCAGCGGGCGGATGAAAAGGCATCGGTGGACAGCACGGTGGCCGCTCTGCTGCCGTCGCTCACCATGGCCGAACAGCGGCAGCTGATCGCCTTCAGCGGCACGCAAGGTTTCCGCAAGATGCAGAAGATGGGCAACGTGATGAGTCTGATCCCGGAACCCAGCTTTGAACAGATCACCACCAAGGCGGAACGCGAAGAATTCGGTGCGGCGGTTCGCAAGCTGTTTACCGAGGCACTGGCGCGCGAAACGGGCGACTAACTGGGTTCATAGTCCCGATCGGGCTCGCCAGCGGGCGGAGTTTGGCTGCCAGGGCCGATAGCCCGCTGCATGTAGACATTATCGAGCCATTGCCCGTGCTTGCGGCCCATCGCATGCAGGCGCCCGGCAAGGGTGAAGCCCATCGCCGCGTGAAGCGCCATCGATGCCGGGCCGGCGCCGCCGATCACGGCGATCATCTGGCGGAACCCGCATTGCTCCGCCGCCACCAGCAGCGCGGCCATCAGCGCCTTTCCCGTGCCCTGCCCGTGCCGGTCATGCCGAACATAGATCGAATTTTCCGCGACATAGCGATAGGCCGGGCGATCGCGGAACTGGCTGAGATAGGCATAGCCCAGCACCGCCCCGTCATCGTCGCGGGCGACCAGCCAGGGCCAGCCTGCAGCCTGGATCCGCGCCAGCCGTGCGGCCATCTCGGCCGCGTCGGGCGGCGCGAATTCGTAACTGCCGGTGCCGTGCACAACGTGATAGCCATAGATCGCCGCCAATTCAGCGGCATCGGCGGGCGTGGCGGCGGTAATCTGCATTACAAACGAGGATGCCCCATTGCAGCCGCCGCGCCAAGCCTTACAACGACGGCGCCATGGCACAACGCAAGCACAAGGCGGCAGATCCGCCCCCGGCTTTTCAAGCCTGCGTCATCGGTGCCGGCCTGGGTGGACTGGCCCTGGCGATTCGGCTCCAGGCTGCGGGGGTCCGGACGGTAGTGGTGGAGGCGCGCGAACAGGCCGGCGGCCTGATCCGCACCTGGCAGCGTGATGGCTGTACCTTTTCCGATGGCCCCGCGGCGATTGCCGATCCCGCCCCGCTGCGCGAATTGTGGAGCCTGACCGGCGATGATATCGCCAATGACCTGCCGCTGATCGAGGTTGCGCCGGGCTGGCGCTGCAACTGGCCGGATGGCGCGGTGCTCGATCTTCCGGCGAACCCGGCGCAGCTGGCCCGGATCGCGCCGGATGATCTTGCCGGCTATGAAGCGTTCATCGCCTGGTGCGAGGCCAGCCGCAGCGATGCCTGGCAGCGCCTGGCCGAACAGGCGCAGGAACGGCCCCTGGCGATCCTGGAAGCCGCCCCCGCGCTGCTGCGCCACCAGGGGTGGCGCTCGGTCCGGTCGCTGGTCGCCAGTCTGGTCAAGTCGGAACGCCTGCGTGAGGCTTTGAGTTTTCCGGTGCTGGGTGCCGGGGCCAATCCGGCAGAGGTCAGCGCGGTCACGCTGCCCGGACAAATCCCGCCGCGGTGGGGACCGGCCTGGTGGCCACAGGGCGGCATGGGGCGGATGATAGCGGTGCTGGCTGCCCGGTTCGAACAGCTTGGCGGAACCTTGCGGCTGCATGACCCAGTCGTTCGGGTGCATACGATCGGCAACCGCGCGAGCGAGGTGGAATGCGCCAGCGGCTGGCGCGCGCCAATCGCATTAATTGCCAGCAACGCCGATGTGGTCCACACCTATCGCGATCTGCTGGGGCAGACCCAGCGCGGCGGCGTCATGGCCCGCAAGCTCGCGAACAAGCGCTTTTCCCCATCGGCCTTCACCGTTCATTTCGCGCTGGAAGGGACCTGGCCGGGCATCCCCCACCGTACGGTGCTGTTCGGGCCGCGCTTTGCCGGGCTGCTCGACGATATCTTCACGATCGGGGTCTTGCCGCAGGACCAGATGATCCTGTTGGCGCACCCCAGCCTTACCGATCCGGGGCTGGCCCCGCCGGGCAAGAGCATCTTCTCTGCCACCGTCCCGGTTGCCAATCTGGCGCGCCTGCCGATTGATTGGGATACGGTTGGCCCGGTGCTGGCGCGGCGCGTGCTGAAGGAGATCGGCCGCCGGCTGGTACCAGATATCGCCGACCGGATCGTGACCGCTTTTCACACCACGCCGCGCGATCTGGCGCTGGATTTCAATGCCTGGGCCGGGGCGGGGTGGAGCCTTGCCGCAATTCCAGCGCAGTCGGGACCGCTGCGGCCGCACCACCGCGACCGCAAACTGGCCAATGTCTTTCTGGTCGGTGCGGGCACACACCCCGGCGCGGGGCTTGCGGCGGTGCTGGCCGGTGCTAAGGCGACCGCCGCAATCATGGTGGAGTCCAGAAGTTGAAGCGTCTTGCGGTTTATTGCGGTTCGGCAACCCCGGCCGATCCCCGGTACATGGAACTGGCCAGTGCGGTGGGGCGCAGCCTGGCCGAACGCGGGATCGGGGTGGTCTATGGCGGTGGCCGGCTGGGCCTGATGGGCGCCGTGGCCAGCGGCGCGCTGGCGGCGGGGGGCGAGGTGATCGGCGTCATTCCCGAGGCGCTGGTCAGCGGCGAAGTGGCCAATCACGATTGCACCGAATTGACCATCGTGCGCGATATGCACGAACGCAAGGCCGCCTTCACCCGGCTGTCGGACGGGTTCATCACCATTCCCGGCGGAGTGGGGACGATGGACGAGTTGTGGGAAGCGGTCAGTTGGGCACAGCTGGGCTATCATGCCAAACCGGTCGGCCTGCTCAATGCTTTTGGCTTCTACGATCACCTGATCGCCTTCAACCGCCACATGATCGAGGTCGGGTTCGTCCGTCCCGCGCACCAGGGGATCATCATCGCCGAACCGGAGCTGGACCTGTTGCTGACCCGGATGGCCGCTCATGAACCGCACACGCCGATCTTCGGGATGAACAGTTCGGAGTTGTGATGCATCCGCCGAAGCCCTAGGGGCACGGCCATGCACAGCTTCCCTGCCCCCGCGCTTACGCTTGTCACGCAGATGACCGCCGCTGCGGCCGCTGATCCGGGCCGGGCGATCGCATTTCAGGGTGCGCCCGGCTGCAACGGGCACCGCGCCGCGCAGGAATTCGATCCGGCCGGTCTGCCGCTGCCGTGCTTCAGTTTCGAGGATGCGATCGATGCGGTGCGCGAAGGACGGGCGGACCGTGCGATCATCCCGATCGAGAATTCGCAGCACGGCCGGGTGGCCGACATCCATTTCCTGCTGCCCGAAAGCGGCCTGTTCATCACCGGCGAGCATTTCGTGCCGATCTCCTATGCGCTGATGGCGCTGGGCGATGGGCCGTTCGCGGCGGCCTATTCCCATCCGCAGGCGCTGGGCCAGACCCGCCGCTACCTGCGCGAGCGGGCGATCGTGCCGATGGCCTATGCCGATACCGCCGGTGCCGCCGCCTATGTGGCGGAGCTGGGCGATCCAGCGGTCTGCGCCATTGCCCCGCCCATCGCCGCCGGGCTGTACGGCCTCAAGACCATTGCCACCGGGATCGAGGACGCGCCTGACAATACCACGCGGTTCGTGGTGCTTGCGCGTGATCCGCGTGATCCCGCTGCCTTGTCCGGCCGCACCGCGATGACGACCTTCGTGTTCGAGGTGAAGAACATCCCTGCCGCGCTGTACAAGGCGATGGGCGGCTTTGCCACCAACGGGGTCAACATGACCAAGCTGGAAAGCTATCAGAAGGGCGCCAGCTTTGCCGCGACCATGTTCTATGCCGATATCATCGGCGCGCCGGGCGATCCGGGGGTGGACCGTGCGCTGGAAGAACTGGCGTTTCATTGCAAGGAACTGCGCATACTGGGCACC
>JAFLDC010000237.1 GCA_017302775.1 Sphingomonadales bacterium | reverse complement strand
CATTGCATCTGGGGCGGCGGAAGGCTGCGGTACGGGTTTCGCGGCAGGCGTTTCCGGCTTCGGCATGCCCGGCATCGACGAGTGGTCCATGCCTTGCATTGACTGCGCTTGAGCGGGCACGGCCAGGCCAAGCGAAGCGATGCTGGCGAGCAGCAGGCGGGAGGCGCTCATGCGGCAACTCCCCGCGGACGCACGCTGACGACGCGCATCATTCCAGCGTGCATATGGTAGAGCAGGTGGCAATGGAACGCCCAGTCACCTACCGCGTCCGCAGTGAAGTCGAAGCTCGCCGTGCCTCCGGGCTGAACTAGCACGGTGTGCTTCCTCGGCGAATGGTCGCCTTTGCCAGTTACCAGTTCGAAAAAATGGCCATGGAGATGAATTGGATGGCTCATCATCGAATCGTTGATGAGGTTTATCCGAACCCGCTCGCCTTCGAGAAACGGAATAGGTTCATGGTGGTCTGACATCTTCATGCCGTCAAACGACCACATGAACCGCTCCATATTGCCCGTAAGGTGAATGTCGAGCGAACGATCGGCCGCGCGAACATCGGGATTGCGCTCGAGCGACTCGAGATCGTGATAGGTCAGCACCCTATGCCCGACATTATCGAGTCCCTGGCCAGGCTCGCCCATGCGGTCAGCGGGCATCGGAGAGATGGTCTGCACTCCAGGGTTCTTGTTGACTTGCGGCGCGACCGAAAAGTCCCGCATTTTCATGCTGCCGTGATCCATGCCCGCCATCGCACCGGCCACAGGCGCAGCGGCGGCGGGCATATCCATCCCGGACATTGACTCAGGAACAGTCGCCGCAGCGCTGCCTGATGGCGTGCAATGGCCCATCTTCGCATGCTCGGGCAGACATTCGGCCGACGTCGCACCCATTGCTGCGCCACCGGACATGTCCATGTCGCCCATGCCCATGTCTTTCATGTTGGCAAGCGGCCGTTCGCGCAGTGGCGGCACTTCGGCGATCATGCCCGGGCGCGGAGCCAATGTCGCGCGGCCCATGCCGGAACGATCGTTTGCTTCGGCAGCCAGAGTATAAGCGCGATCCTCGTTCGGGATAACGATCACGTCGTAGGTTTCGGCTACGGCGATCTGGAATTCATCGACCTCAACCGGACGCACGTTGAGCCCGTCGGCCTGCACAATCGTCAGACGAAGCCCTGGGATGCGGACGTTGAAAATTGACATGGCCGACGCATTGATGATGCGCAGGCGCACCCGCTCGCCGGGCCGGAACAGCGCAGTCCAATTGTCCTTGGGGCCGTAACCGTTGACGAGGAATGTATAGGTCGATCCGTTGACATCGGCGATGTCAGTGGGATCCATTCGCATCTTGCCCCAGTCGAGCCGTTCCTTGAGCGGCAGATCCTTTCCGGCCAGCAAGCCCCCCAGTGTCTGCCGCTGCATGTTGAAGTGCCCCGGATTTACCTTCAGCTTGCGGAAGATCGCTTCGGGGGAGAGCTGGCTATGATCCGAGAGCACAACGACGTGCTCGCGATCATAGGCAATCGGGTCCGCCCCCTTGGGATCGATGACGATCGGCCCGTAGTGTCCGAGTTGCTCCTGAAGTCCCGAGTGACTGTGGTACCAATAGGTCCCAGACTGGACTACCGGAAACTCATAAACGAAGGTCGAGCGCGGCTTGATCCCCGGAAAGCTGACGCCCGGGACGCCATCCATTTGAAACGGCAATATGAGGCCGTGCCAGTGGATCGAGCTATCCTCGTCGAGGTCGTTCATGACCGACAACCGAACGTTTTGCCCCTCTCGCAGCCGGATCAACGGTGCCGGAACCGTTCCATTGATCCCAATGGCGCGGCTGACCTTGCCATCGACCCGCATTGTCTGACGGGCAATCCGAAGGCTGATGTCAGTGCCCGAGACGGTGGGTATCGGGTCCGTGATCCCCTGTGAGACAGGCTGCGCCCATGCCGGAAACCATGGTACGAGCGCCGCAGTTGCGCCGCCAGCAGCGGCCGCGCCGATAAAAGATCTTCTGTCGAGGGTCATAGTCCGTCCGGGTTCAAAAAAATTGGCTTGCCAGCTATCTATACGTTGCGCGCGCGCATTCCCCTTCGAACCGATGGAAAAAACTCCACAATCATCTCCGGCGACAGCTCTGGATAGCTTCGCTCAAATTTTGGCATTTTCATTTGCGCTTGCTTGGCGATCATAGCTGCTTTTCGATAGCCGAGCGTCTGTGCAGCTAGCCAAAGAGCGGCTTGGCAATGGCGCGGATCGCCTTCATCCCCGAACCGAAGCGCTCGATTTGCTCACGGTGTGATGCCAGGTCGCCGTAGGGCAAATAGGCTATCCTCAGATCTGAAATCCGGCTGAATGCGGGGCGCGAAATTTGGGCACGAACATCTTTCTCCCGGGCATCGGGCGCGACAAGGTACATGTCTGCCACACCGTCGAGATCGCCGCCGCTCAAAGCCAGGTCGAGCATTCGAACGATCCCCGAATAGATTGACGTCGAGTGTTCAACTTCAAACGCGGCGCAGACGCGGGGCGCATCGGGATCGATCCAGAGGACATCGATCAGCCGCACCGCGTCGGCACCTGGCGCTGTCGCAATATCGTCGGGCAGATGCTCCAGGCACCCTTGTCCAAGGGGTACGCCATTGTGCAGCCGCCCCCGATCGTTCGCCGCAATCCAGATCCGAAATCCGAGGGCGAGCCCAAGGTCCCGCAACCAGGCCTGAATCTCGCTGTGGCTGCGGTCATCCTCATTTCGAACAAGTTGCGCCTTTGACAAGTGTTTGGCTTCTTCCCGGACGGCATCGAGCCGGGCCGACCAATCTGCGGCCGCGTCGGCGATAGACGGTGGTGCGGGATAACGCCCGGAGCCGATGTCGAACAGCAAGCCACCGATTGCCCCGAGATCGTTCGATAAGAGGCCGCGAAACTCGTCATTGAGGTCGAGAATACCGCTACGCATCGCCAGAAACTGTTCCCAGCTACCCAGCTTTACATTCGATGCGGTCAACGCATTGTAGCCGTTGACAATGGCCGTGTTGAAGGGCGGTATCAGCGTTGGGTGAAGGAAATAGAGCAGATTGGCGACGGCAGGCCCAAGACCCTTGACCTTCAGGCTATCGATCTCGCGAATGTGAGTGATGACGTCTTCGGCCGTGTCGCAGCAGACACAGTTATGCAGCAGCCGCCCGAACGCGCGTTGGTTGACCGGGTTTTCGTAAATGTCGGGTATGCGCAGCTTGGGCTTCCACAGGAAAGCGTGGTCTGCCCCCTTGAAGATCTGGCGCTGCTCGGCGATCGAATGAACCACCGTCTCGAGCGACGAACCCCGGTAGGCGACACCGAAAGTACCGGCTTCTATTTCGGCAACCACCTGCTGAATTCCGCGCCGGATCGAACGAAAATTCTTGATCCGCTCGTCCCAGAGAAACCAGCTCTGGTAGGTGGCGCCGATATCGTCGCGCCAGCGCTCGATCAGTTTGCGAATCAATCCGGATCGATCCAAGCCTTGCATCATTTGCCCGGAGCTCTCGGTCGACGCGACGAACTGTGGGTTGAGATGATCTGCCAAGACTGGCCATCCCATTTCAGCACCGAAGTTGCGGCACCGGCCCGTTCGATGACTTCGTCGGATTTGAGCACGATGCGGTAGGTATAGGTTTCGGTCGCGACCGCAACGAAACCTTCGAGCCTGACCTGGACCTTGTAGTCACCGTAGGTGAAGGATTTGAACTCTTTGAGTTCCGGGCCCAGATGATGATCGCGATAGGCTTCGAAATTGCCTTCGACCTTACCGGATTCGATGATCACTGCATCTGGCGCGAAGAGCCTTTCAACCCCGGCAATGTCGAGCCGTTCGACAGCGGACTTATAGGCAGCCAGCACCGCTGCCGGACCTTGCCGATCCGGCACCTGCGCGATCGCTGCAGTGGCCAGCGAAATGGACAGCACGGCGACGGCGGATTTGGTCGCAAACAACATAGATCTCATGGAAGCACCCCCCTCTTGAATAAGGCCCAGACCGTTGTTCAAGGCTTGTGGTCCGAATGGCCGTGACCATGCGAGCCGTGAAACAGATGCATGAGCGGACAAATCAGCAAGATCGCATATGGCAGCAAGCCGAGAGCATGGGTCCAGTGCTCGCGGAACAGGTAGAACAGAGCAATGGCTGCAAGCGAGGCTAGCGCAAAAACGAACCGGCGATTGAGAGTCATGGTCAGATCTCCACCCGCTTGAGTCTGAGTGCGTTGCCAATGACACTGACCGAAGACAGCGCCATTGCTGCCGCCGCAATGATGGGGGAAAGCAGAAGGCCGAACAGCGGATAGAGCACCCCGGCCGCGACCGGAATTCCGGCGACGTTGTAGGCAAAGGCAAAGAACAGGTTCTGACGGATGTTGCGCATCGTTGCCCGGCTGAGTTGCCGTGCGCGCACTATTCCAGTCAGGTCGCCCTTAAGCAGCGTAACACCTGCGCTTTCGATGGCGACGTCGGTGCCAGACCCCATCGCGATCCCGACATCGGCGGCAGCCAGAGCCGGTGCATCGTTCACTCCATCGCCCGCCATGGCGACGACACGCCCTTCTGCCCGCAGCCTCTGAACCACGGCGCTTTTTTGGTCCGGCATGACATCGGCTTCGATATCCGCGATCCCAAGACGGCGGCCGATCGCTTCTGCGGTGACGCGGTTGTCGCCAGTGAGCATGATTACCCGCACCCCCGCCTTGGCCAGGGCCTCCAAGGCCTTGGGAGTAGAGGATTTGATCGGATCGGCAATCGCGATCACGCCAGCGGCTGTCCCATCGATCCCGAGAAATATGGCCGTTGCGCCATTGGCGCGCCATTCATCGGCGCGCGCCGCAAGTGCGTTAGTCGATAGGCCCAGTTCCTTGAAGAAATCGGCCTTGCCGACGATCACTACACGGCCTTCGACCGATCCAGTGATCCCCTTGCCGACCGGCTGCACGACATCGGCGGGTTCGCCAAGTTTGAGGTTCCTGTCGTGTGCTGCCTTGACGATGGCCTGGCCAAGCGGATGGTCGCTCATTCGTTCGAGGCTTGCGGCCAGACGCAGCACTTCGTCTTCGGCTTGCCCATTGGCCACGGCGATCCCGATCAC
>JAFLDC010000236.1 GCA_017302775.1 Sphingomonadales bacterium | reverse complement strand
GGCGTTCCAGCGCATAGTCAGTCAGCCGCTCAACCGCTGCGCGCCCCTTGTGCGCTGCGGCCCATTCGAACGTGCCCACGCGCAAATGGCTGGCCGCCGTGCGAGCCAGTACCGCGCCGGGATGCGGCATTTCGCGCCAGACACCTTCGCCGGTCGCCACTACGGCCAGGCTGCGGGTGGTCGGCACGTCCAGCGCAGCCATGGCTTCCGACATCAGGTATTCGCGCAGCGCCGGGCCGAGGGCGCTTTTGCCATCAGCTGAGCGGGAATATGGCGTCGGCCCGGACCCTTTGAGCTGGATATCACGGCGCACCCCGCCAGGCGCCATGATTTCGCCCAGCAACAGGGCCCGGCCATCACCAAGCTGCGGGTTGAAATGGCCGAACTGATGTCCGGCATAGGCCATTGCCAGAGGATCGGACCCGGGGATCCGTTCCGCTCCGGAGAACCACCGCGCCAACTGCTCCTCGTCCGCCATTGGCAGGCCCAATTCCGCAGCCAACGGCGCATTCCACAGCAGTAACGTGGGGGCCGGCGGGACAGCAGCCTGCCACCGGGCATAAAACCCATCCAGTTCCCGAGCGAAGCTGTGATCGAATGCAAAGGTCAAGCTGGTTGCTTTTGCAGCGACAGGGCATTGATGCAGAACCGCAGCCCGCTTGGCGGCGGCCCATCCGGGAAAACGTGGCCAAGGTGCGCGTCACACACGTTGCATAGCGCTTCGATCCGGACCATTCCGTGGCTGTTGTCAGCGCGATAACCCACTACGCCATCGGCGACCGGCTCTCCGAAGCTGGGCCAGCCAGTCCCGCTGTCAAACTTGCTGCCGCTGTCAAACAGTTCGGTCCCACAGCACGTGCAGGCATAGCGTCCAGGTTGAAACAGGCTGCACATCGGATCGGAGAACGGCCGTTCGGTTCCGGCCAGTCGGGTGACCTGGTATTGATCGGGACTGAGCTGCGCGCGCCATTCCTCGTCGCTCTTTTCAACCCGGTGCGGGGGTGGATTCGCCCCGCCTTGAGCCAAACGAACAACATCGGCCCAGTTCATGCGCGTTCTCCTCAGCAGGACAGACGCTGAATGTGGGCCTTTCCGCGCCGCGCTTCAACCCAAACCGTCGGCTGCTGCTGCGCCGAGCTTCACCGCACCGCCGCCGGGCACACCGCCCCGGGCACGCCGGGTACGATCCGGGCGTTACGCAAGGTCACGCCAAATCCGCTGCCCGCCACGATGCGCAATGGTTGGCCGACCGCGTCAAGCCCGGACTTCGCCGTCTTGAAGCAGCGGAGTGGAATGCGGGTTTCCAGCACAGTGCCGAGCTTTGCACGGCGTAGCTGCGGTGTGAGATTGACCGTTACACCGCCCAGCGACAGGTGCACCGGCGCCTTGCCCAGCCGGTCAAGCCGCCAGTCGAGCAGCAATGCCGCACCCTGATCGGCTTTGCCCGCCAGGTTGACCGGATTGCCTTCCACCTTCAGTGCGCCTGGCCCGCCCCAGCTGAACTGCCGCGCATCTTCCTGCGCTGACAGATCGACGGCGCGCACGCCGATCGAACCATCGGTCGACATGTGCCACGGTGCCAACGTCTTGCCCCGGATGAAAAACGACGCCGAATTGTCAAATGCCGAAAGATCGATCCGGGGGTCTTCATTTACCGGACCGACTTGCGACGCCGCGCCAAAACGCAGACCATAACCGAGCGGGAACTGCGGCGCGAGCATCGGCATGCGCGCATCGCCCGGCCAGGCGAACGGCAGGCGCCCGGTAAAGCTGCGTGCCGGTTGACCATCGCGCCGGGCGATCAGCACGTCGGCCACACCATTACCCTGACTTCCAGGCAGCCAGGCCGCAACGAAGGCATCGGCCAGGTTGATCAGCTTGCCGGTGAATAGCGGGCGACCGGACAGGAACACGACGACGACCGGGATACCCTGCGCTTTCAGACGCGCCACCAGTTGCGACTCGCCGTGCAGATCGGCGAAGGCAAGGTGCGGAAGATCGCCCTGAAATTCGGCGTAAGGCGTTTCGCCCAGCACCACAATCGCAACGTCCGGCCTGACGGTGAAGCTGCCATCGGCAGCAATGGTTGCCTGTCCGCCCGCGCCGGCCACAGCGGCAGAAACGGCCTTGCCGATTGTCTGGCCATTGGGAAAATCCGCGGCCGTGGTGTCTGTTCCCTGCCAGGTTATCGTCCAGCCGCCGGCCTGCATCGCCATGTTATCCGCGCCCGGCCCGGCCACCAACACCCGCGCTCCGGGTTTGACCGGCAATACCCCGCCATTGTTCTTGAGCAGAACCAGCGATTTGGCCGCCGCCTCCCGCGCCAGATCAAGGTGCGGCTGCGCCCCGATCAGGGCGGGATTGCCACGCTCGACAAGATTGTCCCCCATCAGTCCGAGCTTGAACTTGACCCGCAGCACGCGCCGCACGGCATCGTCGATCCGTGCCGCGGGAATACGTCCGGCCCGGGCCGCCCGCAGGGTAGAGGCGTACAGGCCTTTCCAGGTGTCAGGCGCCATGATCAGGTCAAGCCCGGCATTGATCGTGGCCGGGCAATCCGTGGGGGTACAGCCGGGCACTTGGCCGTGCCCGTTCCAGTCCCCCACAACCAGTCCGGCAAAGCCCATCTGCCCCTTCAGCACATCGGTCAGCAGGGTGCGGTTGCCGTGATGCTTGACCCCGTTCCAGCTGGAGAAGCTGGCCATGACAGTCAGCGCACCGGCGTCAATCGCCGCCGGATAGCCAGCGGCGTGACGGCCAATGAGTTCGTCCTCCCCGATCCGCGCATCGCCCTGATCGCGGCCATCCACGGTACCGCCGTCGGCCAGAAAATGCTTGGCGGTGGCAGCGACGCGATTGGCCGGGACGGGCCGCCCCGCCGTCAGAACACCTTGCAGGCCCAGCGTCATCGCCCGGCCATAGCTGGCAACCAGCGCCGGATCCGATGAATAGCCCTCATAGCTACGTCCCCAGCGGGGATCCTGGGGCACCGCCAGTGTGGGCGCAAAGGTCCATTCGATGCCGCTACCCGCGATTTCCGCGGCAGTCGCAGCACCGATCCGCTCGACCAGTGCCGGGTCCTGCGCGGCCCCCAGCCCGATGTTATGCGGAAAGATCGTTGCGCCCGGCAGATTGGAATGGCCGTGGACTGCATCCACGCCGAACAGCACCGGAATGCCTGCGCCAGACTTGCGCGAGGCTGCACGGAATTCGCCAACCAACTGATGCCACTTGGCGGCACTTGCCCGCTCATCGCCATAGGGGCCAGAGTTGCCACCAGCCAGGATCGAGCCGAGCGGATACCGCGCCAGATCAGCGGGGGTGATCGCGCTGATGTCAGCCTGAATCAGCTGGCCGACCTTCTGCTCCAGCGTCATGCGCGCCAGCAGCTCGTCGATCCTAGCTTCGGTGGCGGGATCGGTCATCGCTGCCGGGCTGCGGGCGGCGGGCCAGCGTTCAGGATGGGCGACCGCCCCTGCCAGGTTATCGCCGCCGAGGTTTGCCGCCGCTGCAGCCGCGCACCCGCCCAATACCAGCGCTGCCGCCGCAATTGCCGTGTTGAACCGCATCTCTTCCCCACCCAATGAATTCTTGTGAACGTTCCCATGAGTTCTGACACGACCGGGGGGGAAAATCAAGCAAGCGCTTCACGCCTGCTGCGCGATCGTCGCCAGCAACAGGGCGGCCCCCAGCGCGAGGATCGCCAGAATCAGGAACAGCGCCTGGAACCCGAACATCGGCACCAGCGTGATCGCCAGCCATGGCATCGCCAGCGACGGCACGGTGTTTGTCAGGTTGAACAATCCCAAATCACGCCCGCGCCGTGTCGGCCGGGGCAGGATTCGCAGCGTCTGTGATGAATGCAGCGACAGAAAGACGGCGCTGGCAAGTCCAAACACGGCATAGGCTGCCATGGCGGGCGCCAGATCACGCGCCACGGTCATCGCAAACAAGCCCGCGGCGGAAAGCAGCGCCGAGGCGAACAACGGCGGGAGGGGACGGTCCGCCCGGTCCGACCAGCGCCCTGCCGCCAGCGCAACGGGGATAGAGAACAGCATGATCGCGCTGAACAGCCGCGCCGTCTGATGATCGCTTACCGCCGGATCAAGGCTCCGCAGCCAGAACAGCAGATAGGCGAACAAGGTGGCCTCCGCTATCTGGACCGACAGCCGCGCCAGCCACATCCGCAGCCCCGCAGAACGGGATTGCGGGGCAATTGGGGCGAGATCGTCGGCGCGTAACGGCTTGGCCGGCAGATCCGGGCTGCCGGGCCACAACAGCACCGGGGATACACAAAGCGCGACGACGGCCGCTACGACCTCCAGCCGCTCCCCCGGATCGACCAGACCGGGCAAGGTCACGATCGCGCCGCACAGCGCCCCGGCCCCCGGCGCGAAAGCCATCAACCCGCCCAGCAGCCCCTTGCGCCGGTCAGGCACGCGATCGCCGGCCCAGGCCGCCAGTGGGCCGAGCATCATGTTGAGGGCGAGCTGCCATGCGACGACGACGGCGATCAGTGCCGGCAGGGTCTGCGCCTGATCGATCAGCGGCAGCAACAGACAGGACAGCACCAGCCCCGCGGCGATCCAGCCCCGCCGATGACCGGTTATATCGCTGAGGTAACCGAACAGGATATTGCCCGCCGAAGCCGCCAGCGCTCCGGCCAAGGCCAGTTGGGCCAACCAGGACACCCCGGCCTGGCTGCCGGCCAGTCCTGCGATCCGGCCCGGCAGCAGGATCGTGAGCAGCGGGGTATAAGCAACCGCCCCGCCCGCCCAGGCAAGCGCATATCGCAGAATAAAACGGTCTGGGCCGGATTCGCTGGGTGGCTCACCCACGCGCCGCGACCGAGCCGCGCAGCGCCAGCGTTGCCGAGATCACCGTCAGCCCTTCGGGTTTGGGATCACCCCGCTGCGCCGCGATGATCAGTTCAACCGCCTTGGACGCAGTGGCGGCGATCGGCTGATCAACTGCAGTCAGCGGTGGCTGGGTAAAATGCACCAACGGGGTATTGTCAAAGCTGATCAGCGACAGGTCTGTCGGCACTATCAGGCCGCGCTGGCGGGCGACTTCCAGCGTGGCCAACGCCATCTGATCGTTGCTGGCGATAATCGCGCTGGGCC
>JAFLDC010000235.1 GCA_017302775.1 Sphingomonadales bacterium | reverse complement strand
CCCACCGCCCATCTCCTCGATGAAATCGCCCTCTACGGCTACCGTCCTTTCTCGGACGAAGCCGACCCGCGACCGCTTCCCGACGAGCGCATCGCCGCCGGCGCAGTCGCCGACATGTTTGACGCCCTGATCGCTACTATGCTCGACACCAGGCTCGAACCCGATCTTGAAGACCTGTGCTGGTCGCTCGGCAATCTGTTCCACCGCGCCGAAGGCCGCATCAGCCGCGAACTCGACGATAACGAAGACGCGCAAAAGCGCAGTCAGCGCGAGCAGGATGGCTCCGAGGTCAAGTCGGTCGAACTCGAACGGCTGATCCGCGAAGGCATCGGGCTGATCGAACGGCGCAACGCCATGGAGTTCATGCGTGACGCCGCCTCCGACCAGTTCGAAGCCCATTTCCGCAAGGCCTGGACCCCGCGCACCGGATCACTGGTCAACCACCGCACGCTGACCGCTGCCATGATCGACAGCCGTGACTTCCTCGCCGCCAAGCGCCGCTCGGAAACCGAACCCTTGTTGCCGACCGGCACCCGCATCGCATTCACCTCTGGCCCTGCCTATCAGGATCACAACCGCATCTGGGCCGTGCTCGACAAGGTTCTCGCCAAATATCCCGACATGGTCCTGTTCCACGGCGGTAATCCGACCGGTGGCGAGCACATCGCCTCACTTTGGGCACGAGCTCGGAAGATCACTCACGTCCCGTTCCGGCCTGACTGGGAGCGGTTCAAGAAGGCGGCACCATTCCGGCGCAACGATCAGATGCTCAACGTGCTTCCGAAGGCCGTGGTTGCCTGTCCTGGCAATGGCATCAATGCCAATCTGGTCGACAAGGCGCGCAAGATGGGAATTTCAGTATGGTCGATTGAATAATCCCGCTTTTAGCTCGAATAAGCCCCTATGAATGCACAAACACCAGAACCACAACGCAACCCGCTCCTGGCAAAGTGGCAGCGTCGGCGCGACATGCGGCACGAAATCTCATACCTCCAGAGCCTAAAGCGATGAAGAAATTCAGCAAAGGGCTCGACAGGTTTCGGGTTTCAACGAACTTGAACGCATTTATAGCTTTTGGATTGATCGCTCAAACCCTGACACACTTCAGTTGAGTTTTGGCAATCGCTCGATGTTTCGGCTGACAACCGACCGATCGAAGACCGCAGCCGAGAATGGCCCAACCTTAGTGTACAGCTTGGGTGATATTGGATTTGCGACCATCCTCTATCCGGCCAAATCGGACTTGGCTCGAACATTTGAGGACCACGTGTTCCTCCAGATCGGCGCTACCAGCGGTATAAAAATAGCCGAAGGGATGGAGCGAGATCTCAAGATTTTAGTCGCGTACGCTCATGTCTCAAGCATTGATATGACAGCGACGCTGGGTGAACGATGGCGGATTTGGTTGCTACGCCAAGTTTGCAATCGAGGTGAGGATGGCAAATTTCGGAAGGCGCCCGGTTGGAGCGCTATGTTGGGAATAGCTGGGTTTGGAGCACGCACGTTCGTCACGGCGTCGTTTCTATCTATAATCAAGCCGATTGGATTCGCACTTGCGCTTTGGGTGGTGGCTTGGCTGGGCTGGGACTGGCTGAAACTAACGTAACCACAACTTCGATCCAACTCGAAGCATAGAGCCCACCCCGCTCTTCGTGGCCAATCCGCTGGCCGACCCCAAGCCTCCTTCAATCAACCCGCAAGGGGTCCGCTACGCTGCGCGTGCGGCCACTGCGGCTGCGCCTTCGTGGTGATTGCGGCTTTGTGCCGTCTGTCCGGGGCCTGTCGAGCGGGGATGGTCCCTGCTCCGAGACAGGAGCTCGAACATGTCACTCACCATCGCACAGCGTCATGCTTGGAGCCTCGCCCGCACCCTGATGGTCTGCGTCACCCTGTTCCACGCCGGTAATGGCTACGCCGCCGTTCCCACGGCAGAATTCGATGGCGATGCCGACAGTATCGTCCGCGAATATAACCCGTTCAATCCCTGACCGCGCCACCACGCGCTCGCCGGACAGGCCGGATGCCCATTGGGTATTCCGGCCCGTTCGCCTATCTGCTATGAGACCTGAGCAGATAGCGCTGTGGTGGTGGTGGAGAGCGCGTCCCTTACCCTTGATTTCAAGGAGGACGCATTGTTGATCGGTTTCACCCTCGCAATTGTCGCAGTCTACATGTGCTGCGCGCTGCTATTCTGCCTCTCGGTTCATGCCCTGCCGCTGTTCGTGGCCTTCGCTGCCGCATCGGTCACATACCATTCTCACCACGGCCTGGTCGCCGCATTGGTCGCGGCCGCCTTGGCTGGCATCGCAACCATTGCACTTGCCCAGATCGCGCTCGGACTGGCCCGTTCCGACTTTTCCCGCGCCGCCATCGGTCTCGTCTTTGCCTTGCCGGCCGCACTAGCTGGCTACCACGCGGTCCATGGCATCGCCGCAGCGACAATGCCCGTCAGCATCTGGCCCACGGTCGTATCGCTGATCGGTGCCGCCGTGATTGCTGTGACTTCATGGGCGCAGTGGAGCCGCGCTGCCCGCTGACGACGTTCACGCGAAGCCCCGCCCGCCGGCTGCCGGACGGGGCATACCCGATCAGAGCCAGCCGGGACGGGGCAGCGGTGGATCAGGGTGGGTTCTGCCTCGAACGCGCCAGGAGGCTGCCAAGGCGGCGTCAGGATCCCGCCTGACGGACGATACCGCTGGGCCAAGTCCGAAGCTGGGTTGGCGACCCAATCGAGCGCGGTTCCGGACGAATGGTGAAAGGCGGTTCTCGATGGCGCAATTCGTGTGTGCGGGCGTAACTTCGGACACCAAGATTGGCTGATCCCGATCCTATCCGGCGCCGGTCTGTGGGGGCCGATCAAGAGCCATGGTCTTCCAGCTCAAGTGCGACCCGAGCCCAATGCGACCTCTTCAATGGCTTTGGTTGGCAGGGGATGGCTTCGCCGCTTGATCCCTTGCTGCAATGGCGTCTGTACCAACTTTCTTCCCCTGGGTCTGCGACCCATTCCTCGCGAAGCAAGAAAGCCGCCTTGCCGCCATCCTCCACTCTCGTTCCGGCCCTGCGGGTGCAGCGGGCGCAAGCCCCTGCCTTCAACCAGCCATCGAGGCCGCGATGGGCGCGGGTTCGAGCAACTTGAAGGAATTTATCATGGCTAACATCGGAACTTTCACCAAGACCGGCAACGAATACAAGGGCGAGATCGTCACCATGTCGGTGCAGCAGAAGAACGTCCGCATCGTCCCCGAAGACAGCGACAACGAGAACGCACCGTCGCACCGGGTCTTCGTCGGCCGCGCGGAAATCGGCGCCGCCTGGACCAAGCGTTCGAACGAAGGCCGCGACTATCTCTCGGTCAAGCTCGACGATCCCAGCTTCACCGCCCCGATCTTCGCCAATCTGTTCGACGACGAAGACGGCAAGAGCTTCAACCTGATCTGGTCACGCGCCCGCCGCTCGGGCGGCGACTGACCGGCCAGACAGGCCCCGCCCGGTAGCCGCCGGGCGGGGCTTCGCCGTGTTCTTTTGGCAGCGCGGCGCTCAGGGTTGCTTGAGGAGAAGCGCCGCGTCGATCTCAAGTTCGCGCGCGAGCTTTTCGATCATGTCGACGGTGGCCGCATAGTTGCAGCGTTCGAGGCTGCTGACATAGGTCCGGTCGATTTCGGCGCGATGGGCAAGCTCTTCCTGCGACAATCCCGCTGCCAACCGGTGCCGTTTCAAGTTCTTCGCCAGGACCTCGCGCAATGTCATCGCGTGGAATGGCCAACATTGCAGAGTATTTAACCACGGAGTATACTCCGAGACATGAGACAAGCCCGCAAATCTGAGGTCAAACCACGTAGAATCAGCATGTTGGCGCTTATCCCCGATTGGGCATCCTACCCCTCCATTTTGGGCATAAGCAAGGTTTTCGCCAATTCGGAGATAATCTCTGTTACAAGCCGCTCCATGCATATCGAGTCGAAGCAAAGGCTCGGCCCATGACGACACCGCCATTCGAGGACCGCGCGCCAGCCGATGATCGCATCACGGCCTATGACGAACGCCATTTTGTCACCTATTTACGGCTACTTGACGCTTCCGACGAAGGGGCTGACTGGCGCGAAGTCGCCTCGATCATATTCAGCCTGGACGCGGAAGAAGATGCAGAACTCGCCCGTTCGGTCCACGACAGCCACCTGAAGCGCGCACGCTGGATGACCGAACAGGGCTATCGTCAACTGCTCGAAAAAGCACGTAATCAGTGACTTGCGCAACAACAGTGCGCAATTCCGCGTAGTTTAGTACGCGGATTTACTGCGGCAGCGCGCATAATCGCCCCCACACTTGGTTACTTCCTCCTTATCCTTGTCGAACAAAGACTTGAAGCTTGGCCTGTTCGCCTGTGCTTTGCGGGGGTCTTATGTCCGGTGGTATTTCCTGGCGGTCACCAGCGACCGCAGATCAGTACCGAGACCATGACTATGCGGATTTTGCGCAGGAGTTTCTGCAACGCAATTCCGCTTACCGCCTGGATCATGCCGAGACGAAAGACAGGATTGCCGGGGATCCCGCCACTGCTCCAGCCGAAGAGGAGGGCCTGGCCGGGCGGTGGGGGCTGAGCTTTCCCCACTGCCCCGGATGCCGACCCTCGCGCCTGTCCGGCGCTGTGGTCGCCCCAGGCCGCACCCGACGTGGTAGTGGTCGAGACCGCAGACATAGCCGCGATCCCGCTTCCGCCCGGCTTTGAGCCGCTCGCCGACCACAGCGAACGGAACGAACACCATCTGGTCGCCGCCAAAGGCGCGGCACGGCTGCGCCTGTGCCTGCGCGCCGCGCCGCCGCGCTGCCCCGACTGCCTCGTGATCATGCGTGACCAATGCGCAGCTGTCCGGCTCGCCGCCGCTGCCCGCTTCGAGCGGGTGACGCGCGGGCTTCGCCTTGGCCCGGATCGGGCAGCCTCGCCGTCCGCCTATCGGCGGTCCCGGCTCGTCCAGCTGCTTTCGATCCACGATGCGCTTGATGCCGGTGCGGATCAACGCGACATCGCCTACGACCTCGTCTTCCCGCGCCACCGCCCTCTGATCGGCGCGACCTGGAAAGGATCAGGCGAGCGGCGACACACGCTCCGGCTCATCGCTGATGCGCGCCGCCTGGTA
>JAFLDC010000234.1 GCA_017302775.1 Sphingomonadales bacterium | reverse complement strand
CGCAACGACCCCGCCAGTCATGTACTCGCAGCCGTGATCGCCGCAGCCTTCCACTACCGCGATCGCACCCGAATTGCGCACGGCAAAGCGTTCTCCGGCCACTCCGTTGAAAAAGGCTTCACCGGCAATCGCGCCGTACAGCACCGTGTTGCCGACAATGATGTTATCGCTCGCCTCGCGCTCGACGTGAGGAGGCTGCCGGACGATTACCCGCCCACCGGACAGCCCCTTGCCGACATAGTCATTGCCGTCGCCGGTCAGGTCCAGCGTCACGCCGTGCGCCAGCCAGGCGCCAAAGCTCTGCCCGGCCACGCCCGTCAGCTTGACCTTGATGGTGTTGTCGGGAAGGCCGGCATGGCCATAGCGCCGCGCCACTTCGCCTGAAAGCATCGCGCCGACGGTGCGATTGACGTTGATCACCTTGCGCTCGATCACCACTGCCTGCTTGCTGTCCAACGCATCGGTCGCGGCGGCGATCAGATCATTATCAAGGGCTTGATCCAGACCGTGGTCCTGGGTCTGGCTCCAGCCCAGCGAGGGGCTGTCACCCAGCGGGACCTGGTGCAGGATACGGCTGAGATCGACCCCGCCAGCTTTCCAGTGATCGATCGCCTTCTTCATGTCGAGCCGGTCAACCCGTCCGACCATTTCGGCGATGGTGCGGAAGCCCAGCTCCGCCATGATCGCACGCAGTTCTTCAGCCACGAAGAAAAAGTAGTTGATCACATGCTCGGGCTGGCCATTGAAGCGCGCCCGCAGGACCGGATCCTGCGTGGCGACGCCGACCGGGCAGGTGTTGAGGTGGCACTTGCGCATCATGATGCAGCCGGCTGCGATCAGCGGCGCGGTGGCAAAGCCGAATTCGTCCGCGCCGAGCAGCGCCGCAACTGCAACGTCGCGCCCGGTGCGCAGGCCACCGTCGGCCTGAACGCAGATCCGGCTGCGGAGGTTGTTGAGGATCAGAGTCTGCTGGGTTTCAGCCAGCCCGATTTCCCAGGGGCTGCCGGCGTGGGTCAGGCTGGTCAGCGGCGACGCGCCAGTACCCCCCTCGTAACCTGAGATCGTGACATGATCCGCGCGTGCCTTGGAGACGCCGGCGGCCACTGTGCCGACGCCCACTTCGGACACCAGCTTGACTGAGATCCGTGCCCCGGAGTTGACGTTCTTCAGATCGTGGATCAGCTGGGCCAGATCCTCGATCGAATAGATGTCGTGATGAGGTGGCGGGCTGATCAATCCCACCCCCGGGGTCGAGTGACGGGTGGCACCGATCGTCTTGTCGACCTTGTGACCGGG
Organism: Sphingomonadales bacterium; assembly: GCA_017302775.1. The sequence goes on along the minus strand of JAFLDC010000234.1, from coordinate 3,841 downwards.
CAGTTGTCCGCCTTCGCCGGGCTTGGCACCCTGTGCCATCTTGATTTGCACGTCATCAGCGTTGACCAGGTATTCGGTGGTCACACCGAAGCGCCCACTGGCGACCTGCTTGATCGCGCTACGCATCGAGTCTCCGCTGGGCATCGGTTTGAACCGCTTGGGATCTTCGCCGCCTTCACCGGTGTTCGATTTGCCACCGATCCGGTTCATCGCGACTGCCAGTGTGGTGTGCGCCTCCCAGCTGATCGAGCCATAGCTCATCGCGCCGGTAGCAAAGCGCTTGACGATTTCGCTGGCCGGCTCGACTTCGCCGAGATCGATCGGCTTGTCCGCCTTGCGGAATTCCATCAATCCGCGGATCGTGAGCATCCGGCTCGACTGGTCGTTAATGGTCTGCGCAAATTCACGGTACTTCTCGGGAACATTGCCGCGTACCGCATGCTGTAAGGCGGCGATATTCTGGGCGGTCCAGGCATGCTCCTCACCACGCAGGCGCAAACCGTAGATGCCGCCGACGTCAAGCATGCTGCGATAGATCGGGTTGTCACCATAGGCGGTACGATGACGGCGCACTGCCTCTTCTGCTACCTGGGCGAGGCCGATCCCCTCAATCGTTGTCGCGGTGCCGGTGAAGTACTTGTCGATGAATCCGCTCGACAGACCCACCGCGTCGAAGATTTGCGCGCCGCAGTATGATTGGTAGGTCGAGATGCCCATCTTGGACATCACCTTGAGGATGCCTTTGCCAACAGCCTTGATGTAATTCTTCTGAACCGCCTTCGCGTCGAGCGGCAGCTCTTTCGTGACGCGGATTTCTTCCAGCGTTTCGAAGGCGACATAAGGGTTGATCGCTTCGGCGCCGTAGCCGGCCAGCACGGCGAAATGATGCACCTCGCGGGCTTCGCCGGTTTCCACAACAAGCCCGGTCTGCATGCGCAGGCCCTGACGGACCAGATGGTGATGCACCGCGGCCGTCGCCAGCAGCGCGGGCATTGCAATGCGTGCGGGGCCTTGAGCGCGATCGGACAGGATCAGGATGTTCCTGTCCTGCAGCACAGCCTCGGTCGCGGCCCAACACATTTCCTTGATAGCCATTTCCAGACCTTCCGGACCAGAAGCAGCATCCCAGGTGGTGTCGATCGTCTCGGTCCGGAACGCGCCATCGAGCGCCGCTTCGACTGAGCGGATCTTGGCGATATCGTCATTGGTCAGGATCGGCTGCTCCACCTCCAGTCGCTTGTGCGTTCCGGCCTCCATGCCAAGCAGGTTGGGGCGGGGACCGATCATGCTGACCAGGCTCATCACCAGTTCCTCGCGGATCGGGTCGATCGGCGGGTTAGTGACCTGGGCAAAGTTCTGTTTGAAGTAATCGTAAAGCAAGCGGCTGCGGTTTGACAGTACGGCGATCGGCGTATCGGTTCCCATTGAGCCGAGCGGATCGTCGGCAGTGACCGCCATCGGTTCAAGAAACCGCGACAGGTCTTCCTGCGTATATCCAAAGGCTTGCTGGCGATCGAGCAGGCTGGTCGTCTCCACCGGCAGCTGGGCCAGTTCCGGCTCGACGACCTCCAGATCCTTAAGCTTGTATTGCGCAGTCTGGAGCCAGTCCTCGTAAGGTTGTTCGGCGGCGAGCTGGGCCTTGAGCTCCTCGTCTTCGATGATCCGTCCCTGCTCAAAGTCGATCAGCAGCATCCGGCCCGGCTGAAGCCGCCACTTACGGACGATGTTATCTTCCTTGATCGGCAATACGCCGCTTTCCGACGCCATCACCACCAGATCATCGTCAGTGACCAGAAAGCGCGCCGGACGCAGACCGTTGCGATCGAGCGTTGCGCCGATCTGGCGGCCATCGGTGAAGGCCACAGCAGCCGGGCCGTCCCACGGCTCCATCAATGCGGCGTGATACTCGTAAAAGGCGCGCCGTTCCGCACTCATCAACGGATTGCCAGCCCAGGCCTCGGGGATCAGCATCATGACCGCATGCGCCAGACTGTATCCGCCGGCGAGTAGCAGTTCGAGGGCGTTATCGAGACAGGCTGTATCCGACTGGCCATGCGGGATCAGCGGCCACATCTTGTCAAGATCGGCGCCGAGCAGCTCCGATTCCATGGTACGGCGGCGCGCGTTCATCCAGTTGACGTTGCCGCGTACCGTGTTGATCTCGCCATTGTGCGCGATGAAACGGTACGGGTGTGCCAGCCGCCAGCTCGGGAAAGTATTGGTGCTGAAGCGCTGATGGACCAGACCGAGCGCCGAAACACACGCTGGATCGCGCAGATCATCGTAAAATGATCCGACCTGGGTGGCCAGCAGAAGGCCTTTGTAAACGATCGTCCGGCTGGAAAAGCTGGGCATGTAAAGCTCGGTCAGGCCGGGCAAGCCGTGCTTTTCGGCCAGAGCGGCGAGCGGGTTCTGGGTTTGCTTGCGGATAACCAGAATCTTGCGTTCAAACGCGTCCTGATCAGGGCAATTTTCGCCCCGCGCCACAAAGCACTGGCGGATCACCGGCATTTCAGCTTTGACCGTCTCGCCCAGACCATCGAGTGTTACCGGAACGTCACGCCAGCCGATCACGCGCTGGCCTTCCTTGGCAACAAATTTCTCGAACGTACCGACGATGAAGCTGCGGCTAGCCTCGTCCTGCGGCAGGAAGCACATCGCTACGGCATAGTCGCCCGGCTGGGGCAGCCTGAGCCCTTCTCGGTCGGCCCACTGGCGATAGAGCTGATCCGGCAACTGGATCAGGATGCCCGCGCCGTCGCCCAACAACGGATCGGCCCCAACGGCACCGCGATGATCGAGGTTTTTCAGGATTTCCAGGGCCTGGGTAATGATCGCGTGGCTCTTGGCACCCTTGATGTGAGCGACAAAGCCCACACCGCAAGCATCGTGTTCATTGCGCGGATCATAAAGGCCCTGCGGCGCTGGAAAACCCATCGAATTCATTCCTGTCACGGTGCCGAGCTTGCGCGATTCGAACCCTGAGAAGGATCAAACCGCGGAAATCCGGCAATTAAGCGCAAGACTTCCTACCGCCTCAGGCAGCAAATATTGCGCAGACCCGTTCCATGGCGACAGGAAGCTTCTTTTGCAACTGCGAAAAGGGCCGGAACGCCTGCGCGTCCGGCCCCATAGCTATGCGTGGGTGGTTGCGTCGCCCGGAAAAGGCTTCAAGCCGCGCCGCTCATCCGCTGCAGGTTGGCCAACGCCATGCGCAGTGCGCGATCGGCTTCATCGCGATCCACTTCGGGCAGCATCGGCCCGGCGGAAACGGGTTGCCCCTGTTCGGCGCTGTCCGGTGCGTCAAACCGGCGGAACGAAAAATTGTCGTCAGCCCGCCCATCCGGGCGGTTCATTTGGCCGGGGAAGATCACCACCGGTTCGATTTCTGCCTGCTCAGCCTCGGGCTCTTCGATCCGAACCAAGCCGGCGCGCGGCGCAGACATCGCAAGCAGCGAGGCATAGTTGTCTTGCTGGCTTTCAGTATCCGCCTCGGGATCGGTGGGGTCTGCAGCGAGTGCAGAGGACAATTCCATAGGCGTATCAGGGCTTGCTGCAGGTTCGGGTTCAATCTGCCCCACCGGGGGGCTGACAATATGCCGCGGCGGCAGAGTGCTCAGAAAGGTATCGTCGTCATCCTCGAAACCGTCGAGATCGAGCGGACGCAATGCTACCGGAATGGGTTGCGAGTTGACCGGCGATGCGGAAGTGTCAGGCGCGTCCAATGCTGGCTGCGGCAGGTCGTCCAGGCTCGTCGCCGGGCTGACGGAAAGGGCGGCTGGCATTACCAAGCCGGTCGGACCGACGGGCACCACATGTGGCAGTGCCGACTGAGGTGCGT
>JAFLDC010000233.1 GCA_017302775.1 Sphingomonadales bacterium | reverse complement strand
GGCCAAGGCCGATCTTCTTGGCCGGATCCCGGCGCTTTTCCGCATAGTTTGGTGCAACCATCGGATAGTCAGCCGGCAGGCTCCACCGGGCGCGGTACTGTTCAGGAGTGAGATTGTAATGCGTCATCAAGTGGCGTTTCAGCATTTTCAGCTTTTTGCCGTCTTCCAGACATACGATGTAGTCAGGCTTGATCGAAGCGCGGATCGAAACGGCGGGTTCGGGCAGCGTTTCTTCAATCGTAGGCGCAGCGCCGAGTCCGGCAAGGGCACTATATACGTTGTTGATCAGGCCTGCCACATCGTCAACGCGAACATCATTGTTGCTGACGTGGGCGGCGACGATGTCCGACGTCAGGGTGATGAGCATTTCGTTCATATCGGCATGGGTTGCATCCATGACATTATCCTTCCTTTGCAAGTGATCCCGGTTTTCCTTTGTGGAGTCTGCTTTTGGTAAGCATGACGCGGTCCCCCTAGTCCAGAGTCGTTAACAAGACAAGGTGATGACAGTGTTACCCACCAATATATTCACATCCATTTCTGAATTAAAGCAATTGCACTGTCAGGTTTGCTGCAAAGTCTTGCTGAACGTTATCGCATCCAATCGTTGACCGCTTGGTGCACGGTAATAGTTAAGCCGTTCGCCGATTGGCACAAAACCGCTGGCACGATACAGCCGTTCTGCGGGGTTTCCGCGGCGCATCTCAAGCAGCAATCGCCGTGCGCCACGCGATTCCGCCTTGCTTTGCAGGTCAGTCAGCAATTGTGTTGCCAGCCCCCTGCCACGAAATTCCGGGGCAATCGCAAGTAACAGCAGTTCTTCTTCTTCGAAACCATAGCGCGACGGGAAGAACCCGGCTGCGGGTTCTCCAGTCCCCGGCCACGTCCCGGTCGCGCCGATCAGGGCGTAGCTGCAATTGCCGATCAACAGCGCGTCTTCCACCTGCCGCCGCGTCCAGGCCTCGGCAAAGGCCGGATCGAAAGCCGCGTGCATCACGGCCATCAGGCGGTCGATATCATCGCCGGGCGGAATCATGCGGCTCCCGGCAGCCGCGCGTCGGGTGCGCGGCCGTATAGCGGCGCAACCTGATCGGTCAGAAACCATGAAGGCAGTGCTGCGAAGGAGCGCGCGTCCGGCAACAGCACCGCGGCCAGGCCATGTCCACGCACCGTGACCAAGGCTTCTGCCTGGCTTCCCGCCACGAGGTCGGCAGCCCCGCGCGCTGCAGCGGCGGCGGGCGATAGCGAGGCCAGATCGCTTGCCGCCGATCCGTCGGCGGCAAAGTCCTGCACAAACCATTCGCCGTGGCCGCCGGTCATCGCGCTGGTCACGGGCTGGCCGGGATGAAGGGTGCGCGCCATGGCAGCAACCAGTGCCAGGGTTGGATAGCCCAGCAAGGAACTGTTCCAGGCGAAAGCGAGCGCGCGCGCTGCCGCCAAGCCGACCCGGACCCCCGTAAAGCTGCCCGGCCCCAGCGCGACGGCGATCCGGTCAGCGCGGCCCTTGCCGGGCATGGCGGCGATCATCGGCACGAGGTGTTCGGCATGGCCCCGCCCCAGCACACGGCAATCGCCGCCGACGAGCTTCGCGCCGTCAAACAGTGCGACCGAGCAAGCCTCGGTGGCGCAATCAATTACCAGCGTGTTCATGGCGGTGTGATAACCGCTTATGCCATGCGGTTGAAGGTTTCGAAATCGGGACGCGGGCTTCGCGCAAATATGCTGGCCGGATCGCCATAGCCCAGCGTGGAAATCATCACCGACTTGTGGTGCGGCTGATCGGCAAAGAATGCCGCATCGACGGCATCGTTGGAAAAGCCGGTCATTGGACCGGTATCCAGCCCCAGCGCCCGCGCAGCCATGATAAAGTAGGCGCCCTGCAGCGTGGTGTTAAGGAAGGCGCTCTTCTTGCGCAGTTCGTCATTGCCGACAAACCAGGCGCGCGCATCGGTGTGCGGGAACAGCCAGGGCAGCTGCTCGTGAAATTCCAGATCCATCGCAATGATTACGGAAACCGGCGCCTTGCGGATCTTCTCACCATTGGCCGGCATGGTGCAAGCTGCCAGCCGCGCCTTGGCTTCATCGGTCGTGCACCAGACCAGACGCGCCGGAAGCTGGTTGGCGCTGGTCGGTGCCATCTTCATCAGGTCCCAGATCGCATGGAGCTGTTCGGTGGAAACCGGCTGGTCGAGATAACCGTTGTAAGTGCGGGCAGTGCGGAACAACTGATCAAGCGCGGCGTCGGGCAACGGCTGAGACATGAATTGTGTAAACCCCCTGTTGATGAACTGGCTTAGGCTGCGCGCACTTCACTGACTTCTGGAACGTAGTGCTTGAGCAAGGTCTCGATCCCGTTCTTGAGCGTGTCCGTGGAGCTGGGGCAACCGGAACAGGCGCCCTGCATGGCGAGATAGACCACGCCCTCCCGAAATCCCCGATAGACGATGTCGCCGCCATCGCCGGCTACCGCCGGTCGGACCCGGGTTTCGATCAGATCCCTGATTTGCGCAATGATGTCCGCGTCGGCTGGATCGTCCTGATAGTCCTCTTCCTCGGCCGGAACGGCAATGCCGCTTGCCGTCGGCGCATGGAACAGCGGACTCTGCGTTATGAAGTGATCCAGCAGGATCGCCACGACTTGCGGCTTGAGCGCGGACCAGTCGGTCCCCGGCCCAGCCGTAACCGAAACGAAATCCCGCCCGAACAGCACCCCGGTGACATCACCCAGATCGAACAGGGCGGCGGCCAGCGGGCTTGCCGCGGCATCGTCCTCGTCCCGGAAATCGCGGGTTCCGGCATACATCACCTCCTGGCCGGGCAGGAACTTCAGCGTCGCCGGATTGGGCGTGGTTTCGGTTTCGATATACATAGGGAAGATGTAGGGCTGGCAACGGATCGGGGCAAGGGGGCAAGCAACAGCGGGAAGTTTGCGGCCGTTAAGTGTCCGCCCCTGCACACCATATTCACTAGCCCTTCACAAAACCGCTGCGTATAGTCCGTCCCCTATGCTGAAGCCTATCCGCGCGCTGCGCGCCATCGCCCTTGTTCTACCTGCTGTTGCGCTGATCGCCACGCCGACCCTGCAAGCCGCGCCGGTCAAGGGCAAGCGTCCGCCTGCCGCGCCTGCGGCCACGGCTGCCAAATGTGATCCATCGGCGCCATGGCTTTACCGGTGCAGCGATATCCCGCAGGACAAGGAATGGCAGTTCGGCGAGCTGCCCAACGGCGTGCGCTATGTCGTGCGAAAGAACGGGGTGCCGCCGGGCCAGGTCTCGATCCGGATTCGGATGGATGTCGGCTCGATGTACGAAGGGGACACCGAAAAGGGCTTTTCGCACCTGCTCGAACATATGGTGTTCCGCCAGTCCAAGTACCTGGGTGAGGGCGAGGCGATCCCTACCTGGCAGCGGATGGGGGCAACTTTCGGCAGCGATACCAACGCGGAAACCAGCCCGATCGCGACCACTTACAAGCTCGACCTGCCGAACGCGACAGAGGCCTCGGTCGACGAATCGATGAAGTTGCTGTCGGGCATGATGATTGCTCCGGTATTGAGCGAAAAGAATGTGCGCACCGACGTGCCGATCGTGATGGCCGAAAAGCGCGAGCGCGGCGGTACGGCGGCGCGGGTTTATGATCAGAGCCAGCAAACCCTGTTCGCCGGACAGAAGCTGGCCGTGCGCCCGGTGATCGGGACTGACGAGACGCTGAGTGCCGCGACCGGCGCCAGTGTTTCGGCGTTTCATCAACGCTGGTACCGGCCTGATAATGCCGTGATCATTGTGGTTGGCGATATTCCGACCGCCGCGATGGAGGCGTCGATCAAGAAGTGGTTCGCGGGCTGGCAGGGTGTAGGGCCGCGTACGCCGGAGCCGCCGTTCGGCGATCCGCTGGCACCGAAGGGAGCGGCCGGTATGCCGCCGATCGGGGAAACGCGGGTCATTGTCGAACCCGACATGCCGCGTTCGATCACCTATACCGTCATGCGTCCATGGCGGCCGGTGCGCGATACGATCGCCTATAACCAGGGGATCATGATCGAAAGTCTGGCGCAGGCGATCATCAACCGCCGGCTTGAGGCGAAGGCTCGCGCTGGCGGATCGTTCCTGGCGGCGCAGGTCAGCAAGGAAAAGGTCTTGCGCTCGGCCGATGCTACTTACGTGATGATTACGCCGCTGGGCGAAAACTGGCAGGCCGCGATGAAGGATACGCGCGGCGTGATCGCCGATGCCATGGCCAAGCCGCCGACCCAGGAAGAGATCGACCGCGAAGTGAAGGAATTCGGCGTGTCGTTTGAAAGCGGGGTTGAGCAGCGGCGGCTGCAACCCGGTGCAAAGCTGGCCGATAACATGGTGTCCGCAATTGATATCCGCGAGACGATCGCATCGCCCGAAGTGGTCCAGGATATCTTCAACAGGTCCAAGCCGCTGTTCACCCCGGCCAATGTGCTGGCCAGCACGCGGGCGATGTTCAAGGGTTCGGTATCGCGCGCTGTTTATGTGACACCCAAGGCGGGTGAAGCTACGCCGGCGTCGGTCCGTGCAGCGCTGGCTGCGCCGGTAGCTGCCAGCAAGGGTTCGCGGCTGGCAGCGGCGGGGTCCAGCATCGCCGATCTCAAGCCGATCGGCACGCCGACCGCTCCGCTTGGCGAAAAGAAAACCGGCCTGCTTGAAATCGATCAGCTTGACTATGCCAATGGCGTCAAGGTTCAGCTGTGGCCAACAGCGGACGAACCCGGGCGGGTGACGCTGAAGGTCAGGTTCGGGGCGGGCTGGCGGGCATTCAACGCCAAGACCGCGCCCTATGCGACGCTGGGTGAGATGGCCCTGGTTGATAGCGGGGTCGGCCCGCTGGACCGCGAAGCGATGGACCGCGCCATGACCGGGCGCAAGATCACCTTCAATTTCTCGATCGAGGATACGGTATTTACCTTCAAGGGGGATACCCGCGCCGCCGATCTGGACGATCAGCTGCAACTGGTCGCCTCAAAATTTGCGGCACCGCGCTGGGATGTGAATCCGGTGGCGCGCGCCCAGGCCGCGGCAAAGATCAATTACGAGAGCTATGCCGCCAGCCCGCAGGGCGTGATGGAGCGCGATCTGAAGTTCGTCGAACGTGGTGACGATCCGGTGTTCCGCACGCCGACGCCGCAAGACA
>JAFLDC010000232.1 GCA_017302775.1 Sphingomonadales bacterium | reverse complement strand
ATGCTCAGCCTGATGGGGTTTCTTGGCGCGCTGATCCTGGCGCTGGGCACCGTGCTGCGCCATCCGGGGCGGTTCCGCTGGGTCTCGCTGGTTCGCCAGCTTCAGCTGGTCGGGGTCGATGCGCTGCCGATCGTCGGCCTGATGAGCTTTCTGGTGGGGATTGTCATTGCGCAGCAGGGGGCGGTGCAACTCCAGCAGTTTGGCGCCGAGATCTATACGATCAACCTGACTGGGCGGTTGTCATTCCGCGAACTGGGCGTGCTGATGACCGCCATCATGGTCGCGGGCCGGTCCGGATCGTCCTTCGCGGCGCAGCTTGGCACGATGAAACTGACCGAAGAAATTGACGCGATGCGTACGATCGGGGTCTCGCCGATGGAGGCGCTGGTGGTGCCGCGGGTGCTGGCCTGCACGCTGATGCTGTTGCTGCTGGGCTTTTACGCCGCGATCATGGCCATCATTGGCGGCGCGGTGATCTCGATGTTCTCGCTCGACATTCCGTTTTTCACCTTCATCAGCCGGATCCAGGAAGTGGTCCCGCGCCACGATCTGTGGGTGGGGCTGATCAAGGGGCCGGTATTCGGCCTGATCATTGCCCTCGCTGGCTGTTACCAGGGGATGCAGGTTGAGGGGAATTCAGAACAGGTCGGGCTGCGCACGACCGTGGCGGTGGTACAGGCGATCTTTGCGGTGATCGTACTCGACGCGTTCTTCGCGGTGTTCTTTACCGAAGTGGGCTGGGGATGAGCCGGCAATCCGACATGCTTGATGACGCCACGGCAGAGCGCGGCGAGTTCCCGATTGAAGTGTCGGGCCTCAAGAACTGCTTTGGCGATCATATCATCCATGAAGGTCTCGATCTGCAGGTCCGGCGGGGAGAGATTCTGGGTGTGGTGGGCGGGTCCGGCACTGGCAAGTCGGTGCTGATGCGCTCTATCATCGGGTTGCAAACTCCCGATGCCGGCCGGATCGACGTGCTGGGTGACGAGATCACGGCCGCCCGTGATGATGACGATATCGACATTCGCAGCCGCTGGGGTGTCCTTTTCCAGGGCGGTGCGCTCTTTTCGACCCTGACGGTGGCCGAAAACATCGAAGTTCCGCTCAAGGAGTTCTATCCTGAAATTACCCCGGAACTGCGGCGCGAGATCGCCCGTTACAAGGTTATGCTATCAGGCTTGCCGGACAATGCGGTTGATAAATATCCATCGGAACTGTCCGGCGGCATGAAGAAGCGCGCCGGTCTGGCCCGGGCGCTGGCGCTCGATCCGGAGTTGTTGTTCCTTGACGAGCCGACCGCCGGGCTAGATCCGATTGGCGCTGCCGCGTTTGACCAGCTGACCCGCGAATTGCAGGAGACGCTGGGGTTGACGGTGTTCCTCATTACCCACGATCTCGATACGCTTTACGAGATTTGTGACCGGGTGGCGGTGCTGGCGGACAAGCGCGTGATCGCGGTCGGGACGATCCCGGAACTGCTTGCGCTCGACCATCCGTGGATCCAGGAATATTTCAACGGCCCGCGTGGCCGTGCCGCCAGTCAGGCCCGTAGCCGAGCCAAGGCGATGGACAAGCTGGCGAAAGCAGGGGAATAGAGCAGGCGATGGAAACCAGAGCCAATCATGTCTGGGTCGGGGCGGTGACGCTGGGCCTGCTGGCGCTGATCGCTGCGGCGATCCTGTGGATCGCGCGGCTCAACGATGGCAGCCGGCATGAATTCGACATTTTCTTCAAGCAATCGGTGGATGGCCTGTCGAAGGGATCGTCGGTTACCTTCTCGGGCGTGCCTGTGGGTCAGGTCAGCCAGATTGAGCTGTGGCCCAAGGATCCCAGCTTTGTCCGGGTTCGCATTTCGGTAGAGAATGATGTCCCGATCCGCCTTGGCACTACCGCGACGATTCAAGCCAGCTTCACCGGGGTTTCGAATATCCAGCTGGAAGGCGCCAGCAAGGACGCGCCCGAACTGACGTGCAAGGGCGAACAGGCGCTGGCCTGTCCGGAAGGCGTGCCGGTTATCCCGACCAAGCGCGGCGGCCTCGGCGAATTGCTCAATTCTGCGCCAGTGCTGCTGGAGCGGCTGGCCACTCTGACCGAACGCCTGACGCTGGTGTTTTCGGACAAGAACCAGGCGTCGCTGGAGCGGATCCTGGCCAATACCGACCGGCTCACCGGCGGGCTCGCCGATGCCAGCCCGCAGATCAAGGGCACGCTGGCCGAACTGCAGTTGACCCTGATCGAGGCGCGCCGGACCCTGGCCGCCTTTGAGGCAACCGCGACCGAGACCAATGCAACCCTGAATGGCGAGGGCAAGGCGATGCTGGGCCAGTTCCGTCAATCGTTGAAATCGATCGAGGTTGCGGCGGACAATCTCAACGGCCTGCTGGGTGACAGCCGCCCGGCCGCGCGGCAATTGCACAGCAACACCCTGCCACAGGCCGAAGCAGCGATCCGCGATCTGCGCGCCAGTACCAAGGCGCTGCGTGACCTGACCGAGAAGATCAACAACGAGGGCGCGGGATCGCTGCTCGGCGGGCAGAAACTGCCCGATTACAAGCCCAAGGGGAATTGATCATGGCCGCTCGCCCGCTTCGCCGCGTCGCGCTCATCCTGCTGCCCCTGGTGCTGTCCGCCTGCGTCAGCGTGGGCGGCGGCGGCAAGGCTCCGCCATCGCTGCTCACCCTGACGCCGGCGCAAAGCGCCCCTGCCGGGACCGCCAGCACCTCCACCGCCGCGCTGGCGCTGATGGTGATGGAGCCGGAAACCGATCAGTCGCTGTCCGTGCTGCGGGTGCCGGTGCAGGTTGATGATGCCAATGTCGCCTATCTGAAGGATGCGCTGTGGGTGGAGAAGCCGTCGCGCCTTTTCCGTGCGCTGCTGGCGGAAACCCTGCGCGCCAGGACCGGTCGGCTGGTGCTGGAAGATAGTCAGGCGGTGGTGCCTGCAGCCGGATCAACGCTGTCAGGCCGCCTGATCGCGATGGGCTATGACGCGCGAACCGGATCAGTCGTGGTGCGTTACGATGCAATCCGCAATGGCCCCGGCGGGGCGGTGTTGACCAAGCGGTTTGAAAGTGTGGTTCCTGGTGTAGCGCCTACCGCGGCAGCGGTTGCCCCGGCACTTAACCGGGCGGCCAACGATGTGGCCGGGCAAGTGGCCGATTGGGTGGGGCGTTAGCTGCGCACCATTCCGGCAAACCGGGTAGCCGCCGAAAAAGCGGCAAGTCGCCGGGCGCGGCGTGCTTCAGCTTCCTCGTCGCGGCCCCACAGGTCGGCCTGCCATGCTTCTTCCAATTCCGCCGCTTGCCACAGCGCCGCCACATCGGCATCCGGCGTCAAGGCGGCGAGGCCGATGACCAATGAGGCAGACAGGGTGGTCAGGGTGTTAAGCGCGGCCAGCGTGAATTCGTCGAGCGCGGTCAATTCCTGACCGAGCCGGGCAAGTGTCTCGGACGGTTGTGGCCGGTGCAGAATCCCGCAAACTCGTATAAAACAAACCCCCAGCCTCGCCTCGGTCGCGGCCAGCAGCGGATCCCACAGTTCCAATTGCCGGGAATAGAGCGGTTCTTCCGGATCGGCACGGTAGCACAGCGTGTCGGTTTGCGCATATCGCAGCAGATCGGTGATGGCGGCGGGGCGATCGGGGCGAACCACATCAATCGCATAGTCGGCCAGATCACGCAGGACGAAAGCAGCGGGATCGATCGTTTCACCTTGGCTGGCCCATTCAGCCGCCAGTGCTTCGGCCAATACGGCAGTAGGTACGATCTGTTGCTGCCCGCCCTGGGTTTTAACCGCGCGCGCATCCAGCCTTGCCTGCCAACCGCCGTCTGCAGCGGTAACAGTGACATCCGCGTAGAACCGTTTCATGGGGCCGGCGTTTTCCATTTTTTGGCCAGCAGGTAAGGCACCAGAATGAAATCTGCCATGCCCACCAGCACCAGCGGATAGCCAAACTCTTTGGGCACAAAAGTATTCCCGGCCAGAGTGATCAGGCCGAACCCGAACAGCGCCGCGCCGCTCAGCCGCAACAATGAAATGATAAAAAACCTCTGCTTGGCGCGGCTGGCCGCGATCGGATCGGTCATCCCAACAACTCTCCCAGCTGAGCGGGGTCGACGGCAACCGCTTCGGCCCCGGCGGCGCGCAATTCGTCCGCACCGTGATAGCCCCAATCAACCCCGATGGCATGCAGTCCGGCGGCCACGGCCATCGCCATGTCATATTGCGTATCACCGATCATCACGCAATCGGCCGCGGCGACCCCGGTTTCTGCGAGAGCAGCAATCGCCATGGCCGGATGCGGCTTGGACGGGTGACTGTCTGCAGTTTGCAGGGTGACGAACAGATCGGTCAACCCGTGCATTGCCAGGCAGTGATCCAGTCCCCGGCGGCTTTTGCCGGTCGCCACACCGAGCAGCCAGCCCCGCTGGTCCAGTGTCCGCAGCAATTCCGCGATACCGTCATACAGCGGTTCGACCAGCGCGCCGCTCTCTCGCGCGGTGCGGAATGCCTCGCGGTAAGCGGCATCAGCCGCGCTGCGCTGTTCGTCGGAGGCATCGGGAGCAAGCCGGCGAATGGCTTGTGGCAGGCTCAACCCCACAATGCGGCGAACCTGATGGCGGTCGGGCGCGGGCAAACCAACCGCAGCAAAGGCGTGCTCCATGGCGTTGACCACGCCAGCCTGCCCATCAACCAGCGTGCCATCACAATCGAATAGGGCAAGGCGAAGGGTCACGGCACCAGCGTCCGCATCAATTGCGCGATTCCGGCGCTGCCTTCGCCCTCCAGCCCCGCGGCCAGCCTTTCGCGTTCCGAAGCGTCCCTGTTCTGTGACAGCTTGAGCGTTTCGCGCCACGCCTGTACTTCCAGTTCGAACCCAACGATCCCGGCCAGCAGACTGCGCTGGCGCTCGGCTGAGAGTTTGTCCATGGTCCAGCGCGGGCCGGCGGCAATTCGGGCTTCATGTTTGTCAGAAAGATCTGTCACCAGTGCCAGGGTCGCGTCCGAATCGATCCGGCGGACCCGGCCCTCCAGCTCAAGCGCGACATAGTTCCAGGTCGGAACCTGCGCCGGATCACCCGACCAACGCGGGCTGACATAGCCGTCCGGGCCATTGATCACGATCAGCGCGGTTCTTTCCGCCAGATGCCGGGCCAGCGCATTGCCGCG
>JAFLDC010000231.1 GCA_017302775.1 Sphingomonadales bacterium | reverse complement strand
CAGGCCGAGCTTCTGGGTCACGAAGTAGAGCGGCACCAGCGCCAGGAACAGTGGCGTCGCCGCGTTCACCAGCTTTCCGGTCTTCTCATCAGGTACTTTCACGAAAAAGTGCTGGGCGTGAAGCTCCTTGGTCACGCGCATATGGCGCGAGATCCATTTGACCACCGGATTGCTGGCGATGTCGGGATCGTGGTCGCCGGCGAAGAACATCTTTATGCCGGTGAAAACCAGGAAGGCGGCAAAGATGTACAACACCCAGTTCGCCTGTTCGACCAGAGCCGCACCCGCAGCGATCATGGCACCGCGCAGTACGATCACCGCCAGGATGCCCCACAGCAGGGCACGATACTGGTACTTCGGGGGGATCGCAAAGAAGGTGAAGATCAGGCTGATGACGAAGACATTGTCGATCGACAGCGCCTTCTCGATGAAGAAGCCGGTGTAGTATTGCATGCCGAGATCGGCGCCCTTTTCGAGCCATACCCACACCCCGAAGGCCATGGCGATGGCGATATAGAAGGCGGTCAGCTTAAGCGATTCGGCGATGCCCATCTCGCGGTCCTCCTTGTGAAGGACACCGAGATCAAAGGCCGTCAGCGCCAGCACGATGCCGGCGAATGCCAACCAGAACCACAGCGGAGTGCCAAGCAGGTCGGCGGTCAGAAATTCCATCGGGATGTTCCCTGTTGCTATCGAGAAAACCGGCACCCCCACTGCCAGGGGTGCCGGAAGGCAGACTCAATCGTGATCAGGCATGCTGGCGCTGACGGGTGAAGCGAGCGAGCCGATCCTTGATCGCCAGCTTGAGTTTCTTGAGCCGGGCGATCGCAAACGGATCTGGCCAGCGGCGGGCCTGTTGCTTACGCAAAGCGTCATCCAGCTTCTGGTGGCGTTCCATCAGGCGGAACAAGTGATCGGACATGGGTATTCTCCCTAATCGCACGAGTTGGTACGATCGGATACACCGTGCCGAGGGTCTGAGGGTTGGGAGGGGATAACCCGGACCCTGACATCGGTGCATCCGATGCGGTCCGACATCACGCAGCGCTGGCCATGGAGGGGGGTATGGCCGTTGCGCCGCGCCAGAGGGGCCCGGTCCCGCTCGTTCTTATTACGAGCGATTCGCTCCGATTTCAAGACCATTTGACAGCATGATCCAAAATGATATTAATGTGATATCATATTTTAGGGGCTTCCGATGACTGATTCGCATAGTTCAATGACCGCTAGCGTGGAACGCCGGGCCTGGAGCACCAGCGGCTACCTGATTTTCGTGACCTTCCTGGCGCTGCTGGCGCTGACGGTGTGGCGCATCATTAGCTTCGCGGGGAGCAATCCGGCTGATGACGAAGTATTCGGCTTCGTCGTTTCGACCGGGCTTCTATCCGTTGCGCTGGTGATTCTGGCTAGCGGGTTCTATATGATTCAACCCAACCAGGCCGCCGCGATCACCTTGTTTGGCTCTTATCGTGGAACTGATCGCAACACGGGTCTTCGCTGGGTCTGGCCGTGGATGGGCAAAAGCAAGATTTCGGTCCGCGCCAACAACCTGGTGTCCGACAAGATCAAGGTCAACGACCTGCGCGGCAATCCGATCGAAATGGCGGCGCAAGTGGTCTGGCGCGTGGTCGATACTGCCCAGGCGCTCTATGATGTCGATGATTACAAGGCCTTCGTCATGGTCCAGATCGAAGCTGCGGTGCGCACTATCGGCTCGCGCTATCCCTATGATGATTTTGCCCATGCCGAAGTAACCCTGCGCGGCAATCACGATGAAGTGGGCATAGAACTGCGCAAGGAGCTGATCGCGCGGCTGCAGATGGCTGGCATATCGGTCGATGAATGCGGCTTTACTCACCTTGCCTATGCGCAGGAGATCGCCGGAGCCATGCTGCGCCGCCAACAGGCTGAAGCGGTGATCGCAGCTCGCACCAAACTGGTCGAAGGGGCCGTAACCATGGTCGAAATGGCGCTGACCCAGCTGAGCGAGAAGGATGTTGTCCACCTTGATGACGAGCGCAAGGCGGCGATGGTGTCCAACCTGATGGTGGTGCTCTGCGGTGAGCGCGATACCCAGCCGGTGGTTAACGCAGGCTCGCTCTACTGATCCGAAATCATGCCCGCTTTACCCAAGAAGGCCTTCCCGTTGCGGCTCGATCCGGCGCTTTACGCTGCGCTGGAGCGGGCCGCAGCGGCTGATCTGCGCTCGGTCAACGCTGAGGTGGAAGTGCTGCTGCGCGAGGCCTTGGCCAAGCGCGGGGTCAAGGTTTCAGCAACCCCGCCGCCCAAGCGCGGGCGCCCGCCAAAGGAATAGGTCCTGACCCCAAGATCATGGCTGAGAACGAAAAGCCGTTTACCTGCGTGCAAAGCCGGTGGGGCATTTCGATCAAGCCGCGCAATCGCGCGGGCTGGATCGCACTCGCGCTGTGTCTTCAACGCACGAACGAACCACACGCAGTTTTAACCCACTGTCGTTACCCTGCTGACGATGACGCTGCGCACACATCTCCCGCTGGTGGCCCTGTCGATCACCGTCGCTGCCGCCGCACCTGCGTTGCTGGCCGAATCCCGGCCAGATCCAAGCTTCCTCGTGGTCGAAACGAACCGCGGCTTCTCCCGTTTGCAGGACGCGGTCGATGCGATTGGCGGCAAGTCTGGCACCATCCGCATCGCCAGTGGCCGCCATGCCGATTGCGCCGTGCAGCAAGCTGGGACGATCACCTATGTCGCGGCCGTGCCTGGCCAGGCAGTGTTTGACGGGGTCGCCTGTGAAGGCAAGGGCACGCTGGTCCTGCGCGGCCACGCGGCCCGGGTTGAGGGGCTGGTCTTTGCCAACGTCCGGGTGCCGGATTTCAACGGGGCCGGAATCCGGCTCGAACGCGGCGACCTTGCCATCAGCCAGTCTTGGTTCCGGGATAGCCAGCAAGGAGTGCTGGCCGGGGCCGATACCCGCGCCGCCATCAGCATCGACAAGTCGACCTTTACCCGGCTTGGCACCTGCGAAGGTGCGGGCGGCTGCGCGCATTCGATCTACATCGGTGACTACGGCGCACTCAGCGTCACCCGCAGCCGGTTCGAAGCCGGACGCGGCGGACACTATGTCAAAAGCCGCAGCCGCCAGATCACTGTGCTGGGCAACAGCTTTGACGATACCGCCGGGCGCAGGACAAACTATATGATTGACCTGCCCGGCGGCGCCGGCGGCCGGATCGCCGGAAACTGGTTCGTCCAGGGCTCCAGCAAGGAAAACTGGTCGGCATTCATCGCGATTGCCGCCGAAGGGCGGCAATATAGTTCTGCCGGCCTGGTGATCGAAGCGAACGACGCGCGGTTTGCCCCTGGTGCCCCCGCCCCCAGCGTGTTCGTGGCGGACTGGTCCGGCGAGGTCAGCCGGATTGGCACCAACGCCCTGGCACCGGGACTAGCCCGCTACGAACAACGCTGACTGCTATTTCAGCGGCAAAAACAGGTCAGTTACCGCCTCATGCTCGGCCACGTCGGGATAGAAGCTGACGCGCTGGGCAAACGGAGGAGCATCGCGCGCCTCCTCGCCGCTTTGCGGCCACCACTCGCCGTAGAGAAAGGCGAAGGCTGCGCGCAGATCGTCGCCCGACCCTGTCTGACGCAACACCGCACAGCGGCCGGCGGGCAATGCGCCGCGCACCATTCCTTCACCCGCCGCCCGATCGGTGGCCACCGCCAGATCCATCCTGAATGCTTCGGGCAAAACCTCATCGGGATCGTCGGGAAAGATGTTGAAAGTGGCCGCGCGCGATGGTGGCAGCCCATTGGCGCGGCGCCATTCGATCAGTTTGCGGATCGATTCCCCGATCCGCGCCGGGTTGCCGCGGTGTGAGAGTATCACCACCGGCGTAGCGGGGAAATCGACGATACGGACATCGCTGAACGCGAAGGTCTTGGTCATGTGCTGTCTCCTGACATGGTTGAGCGGCGCAATTGCCACCTGCCAGGCATCCCAGTCGGGCTGGCTGCGTAGCCCGCTAGGGCTCTGCGCCAGCCAGCCGCGCAGTGCGCGGGCGAAGGCTTCGTTGCCTTCGTATCCCGCATCAAGCGCGATCGCGGTCACCGTTTCGTGGTTGCGAAAGGCGAGTCGCGTTCCCGCCCGCTTGAGCCGCAGCGCGCGCACATAGGCACCCGCGCTAAGACCGAACAGGGCGGAAAACTGCCGCTGGAAATGGAACGGAGAGAAGGCCGCAACTGCGCTGAGACGGCCCACGTCCAGTGGTTCATTCAGATGCGCGTCGATGAAATCGAGCACCCGGCGCATCCGCTGAAGATAGGCATTCCGGCGATCGCGCTTCATCCGTTCCTCCTGACCAAGGCTGGATAGGTTACCCCATCAGCCCGTGCCTGACCGGGAATGCTCAATTTCGCCGACCCGTACCGCTTCCCTTAACCAAACGCGGCGGCATAACGCACAACGCCCGCGGGCGTGGGCCCTTTCAGAACGATTGCGCGAAAGTAAATCGAGTCTGGCCCATCGGGGCCAAGATTGGGCACCGCGGCAAATCCGAACCGTTCATAATAGACGGGATTGCCGACAACCCCGATGCCTTGTGCGCCGCTCTGGCGCATCAGCTCGATACCGGTCTTGATCAAAGCCGAGCCGATCCCCCGCCGCTGAAACTCGGGCGTGACCGAAACCGGAGCCATCTGAAACCAGCCGCCGCTTGGCCCTGCAATGGTCACCGGGCTGAACGCAATGTGGCCGATCACCACGCCGTCCGGATCGACCGCGACGTGCGAGTGGATCAGATCGCCAGCGGCCCGCAGCGCATCGACCAGTTCCTGCTCGTCGCCATCGGAAAAGGGCATCGGCGCGAAGGCGCGTCTGACCAGATCGTGGATCGCGGCTTCGTCACCGACCTGTTCCGGGCGGATGCTGTATGTCTTCACAGGATGTGCCCTGTCCGATCCCGCTTGGTATCGAGGTAGCGCGCGTTGTGCGGATTGGGGGGCAGTTGATGCGGAACGCGTTCGGCCACGATCACGCCCGCCGCTGCCAGCGCATCGACCTTGGCGGGGTTGTTGGTCATCAGCCGCACCTGCCTGACCCCCAGCAGGTCCAGCATCCGTGCCGCCACCGGGAAATCACGCGCCTCGGTCGGCAGGCCCAGGCGGTTGTTGGCATCGACCGTATCGAACCCCTGATCCTGAAGTTC
>JAFLDC010000230.1 GCA_017302775.1 Sphingomonadales bacterium | reverse complement strand
CGATCGTCTTGACCACATTTTCCATGCCGGTGTCGTTGGCGATACGGACCGTCATCAGGTTGCGGGATTGCTCAAGCCCCCACCGCATGGTGTGTGCTCCGCTACCGCCACCGCCGCCAAAGTTCTGGAAACACTTCTGGCCCAGCCTGGCCCCTTGGTAGACGCAGAACTTCCCATCCACCACTTCGCTGGCAGGGCTCATCCCGAAATCAAGGCCAGTGCCGTAAACGAACGGCTTGATCGTCGATCCTGGCTGACGCTGGGCCTGGGTCGCCCGGTTGAAGCTGCCCAATCCTGCGTCGAAGCCCCCTTGAATCGCCAAGACGCGGCCGGTAGCCGCCTCTTCCAGCAGCATCCCGCCGGCAATCTCCGGCACAACTCTAAGCTGCCAGGCGTTACCCGAGGCAGGCGATACCGTTATCACATCACCCTCGCGCAGCGCTGCCGGAGCGCCAACTAGCGGAGCTGTCTCTCCATCAGCAAAACCAACCGTGGCGCGCGCGCCGCTCCGCTCTGTAACGATGGCAACTCGCCAATCGTTGTAGTTGATCGACTTGCCCTGTGCGATCAACTGGCTCTGCCAATTGTCACCGTCGATATCGACATGCGCGATCGGGCCGATGAAGCCGCGACTGCCGCCATAGCGCATCAAACCGGCGCGGAGGGCATCTTGCGTAGCCTTCTGCAGCTGCGGATCAACCGAAGTGCGAACCCACAGCCCGCCGTCATAAACGCTGTTGCGTCCGGCTTCGGCGTTCTCGCCAAATTGTTCTATCAACTGGCGCCGGACTTCCTCAACGAAATACCCTGACGAAGGATCAAACGCCATGGCGCGGCGCGGTACGATGCCGAGTGGCTGAGCCTTCGCCTGTTCCGCTTCGGCGGCAGTGACCACCTCATTCTTGACCATCTGATCCAGAACCCAGTTGCGCCGTTCCAGCGCACGGTCAGCATACTTTTCGCGCCCATAGATTTCCGGCCCGCGCGGCAAGGCTGCCAGAAAGGCGGATTCCGCCAGGCTAAGGTCCGCGACACTTTTCCCGAAATAGGCTTGCGCAGCCGCTTCTACCCCAAACGACTGGCGACCAAGCGGAATTTCGTTAAGGTACAGCTCAAGGATCTGCTCCTTGTCCAGCACCCCCTCGATCCGGCTCGCCAAGACCATTTCCTTGAGCTTGCGGGTGATCGAATACTCATTCCCGATCAGGATGTTCTTGGCCACCTGCTGGGTAATGGTAGAGCCGCCCTTGGCTCGCTCGCCCGAACCGAGTTTGGTGACGTAGTCGGCAACAGCGCCAACAAGACCGCTGTAATCAACCCCGCCATGGGTCCAGAACGTTTTATCTTCCGCCGAAAGATATGCGTTTATCAATTGCTTGGGGAAATCGACGTAGCGCAGCTGCACACGCCGCTCCCGGGCGTAGGAATAGACAATCTCACCGTTCAGGCCCCGCACCATCGTCGGCATACGCGGTTGATAGGTTAGCAAACGGTCCGCCGAGGGGAGATTCCAAGTCACCGCGCCGTATAGCACCGCCAGCGCCAGAACCCCGCCGCCCATCACGTAGTTGGCGATACGAAAGCGCCTGCTGGTCTGCCAGTGGCGTGCATGCCACTGACCTAACCGGCTTTTGCCGAACTTGCCGCGCAGCCCGCTAATCGCGCCGCCCAGCACCGCGCCGACGCCGGCCACCCCCGCCTTTGCTCGTGAAAACAGCCCACCAGCCTCGCGGCGGATGCGCAAATGGACGGATTCCGGTTCTTCGTTTTCAGCCATGGAACGCGCGCCTTAGCATGGAGACAAAGCGAATTGCCAGCCGCTTCCTAAAGGGCAACCGGAGCTGCGCCATCGCGTGCAAAAAATATGCGGATCGCCCGCGCCATCACCTCTGCAAAAGCAGAACGTCCGGCTGGCGATGCCAATCGGCCGAGGTCGATCGGATTATTTATGTAACCGCTTTCGAACAGCACCGATGGCACATCGGGCGATTTCAGCACGGCGAAGGCGGCCGATTGCGGCGCACCCTCCTTGAACGGCATGCGGCCACGCCCTTCGCGCAGGACCAGCTTGGCAAAGGCGACCGATCGGCTTTCGGATTCGCGCTGCGACAAGTCGACGAGGATCGCGCTCACATCATCGCTTTGCTCGGCAATTCGCACGCCGTTGATGCTGTCTGCGGCATTTTCACGCGCCGCCATCCGCTCAGCCACCTGATTACTGCCAGTGGCGGACAAGGTATAAACGGTTGCCCCCATCGCGTCGGTACTGCCCTCGGTACTGTCAGCATGGATTGAGATAAAAAGGTCTGCGCCCAGTTGCCGCGCGATGGCCGGACGTTCGCCCAGGAAAAGATAACGGTCATCGCTGCGGGTCAGCGCCACCCGAATGCCACCCGCCCGCAGCAATTGCTCGCGTAGCGCCAACGCCAGCGCCAATGTCAGTTCCTTCTCCTTGATAACGCCCGCACCGGCGCCCGGATCCTTACCGCCATGCCCGGCATCGATCACCACCAGCGGCCGTGTCGCGTCCATCGGGCCTTCGATCTTGGGCAAGGCCGCCAGTTTGCCCGGCTCCGGCAGGTTAACCGTCACGACATAGTCAAAGCCGCGACCCGGCGCGCCGAACGCCCGATCCGCCGCGACCATGGCGGCGAAGATCAGCACGGGCGCCAGGAAAACGGCCAAAAGGATCAGCGGACGACGCATATCCTGCTTGCCTTAATCACGCTGCACGTGCGGCGCAATCGCCTTGCCGCCACAGCAAACCGGTGCTAGATCAATCTGCAACCGAAAGCGGAGAGGCATCGCCTGCACCGGACTTCGGGGGGAGAACCCGGACACCAATATGCCGGGTCAAACAGGTTGATGCCGTAATGAGAAGCCTTTCGTCCCATCTGCCCGAAGCCGGTTTGGCTGCGGCGACGCGGGATGTGGGCAGTGTTGGCACTTCATCGCCACACCTTCGCCTTACAGCAGACACGCATATCGCCGCCAGGGCAAACTCATGCCTTGGCTTCACCGATAAATCCGCCACACGATCCAGGGCCTTCCCGTTCTGTGGCGGGATTTTTGCAAACAGCCGCGCCAACCTTTCGATCGCTCGCAACGGGCCGGTCGACACTTGGCGCGCACGGAGAATTCACAATGACCATGCGCATGCTTATCGATGCGCGCCACCCGGAAGAAACCCGGGTGGCGGTGCTCAAGGGGAATCGGATTGAAGAATTCGATTTTGAATCTGCCGAACACAAGCAGATCAAGGGCAATATCTATCTCGCCAAGGTTACCAGGGTAGAGCCGTCACTGCAGGCGGCCTTCGTCGATTTTGGCGGAAACCGCCACGGCTTCCTGGCTTTCAGTGAAATCCACCCGGATTACTATCAGATCCCTAAGGAGGATCGTGAGGCTCTGCTGGCTGAGGAAGCCGCTCATGCCGAAGAAGAGGCAGCCTTGCGCGCCATTGCCGAAGGGGAAGAAGATTTCGTCGGTGACGACGAACTTGGGGAAAGCCTCGCCGATGATATGGCTGGCACCACGCATGACCATCATCATGATGACGATTTCGGCGGTTTGACAGAGGTTGATACCGCCGAGAAAGACGAAGTCGCGACAATTGAAGACGGTCACGTTGAAAACGGGTTTGATCACGATAGCGAGGAAGGCAGCGAAGAATCAGATTCTGAAGAGCCGCGCCGCCGCGGACGCGGTAGGCGCCGTCAGGGCGGCGGCAATCGCGGCCACGCCAAGGAAGCGGACGAACTGCGAGCCAAGCGGATGGCGCTGCGCCGCCGCTACAAGATTCAGGATGTCATCCAGCGCCGCCAGGTGCTGCTGGTCCAGGTGGTCAAGGAAGAGCGCGGCAACAAGGGTGCAGCGCTGACGACTTACCTCAGCCTGGCGGGGCGCTACTGCGTGCTCATGCCCAATTCCAGCCACGGTGGTGGCATCTCGCGCAAGATCAGCTCCGCTGGTGATCGTAAGCGTTTGAAGTCGATTATTTCGGAACTGGACCTGCCGAAATCGATGGGCTGTATCGTCCGCACTGCCGGACTTTCGCGCACAAAAACCGAGATCAAGCGTGACTTCGATTATCTTGCGCGCCTGTGGGACGGAATTCGCGAAAATACGCTGAAAAGCACCGCGCCCACGCTGATCCATTCCGACAGCGACCTGATCAAGCGGGCAATCCGCGACATCTACAACCGCGATATTGATGAAGTGGTGGTAGAAGGTGAGGCTGGCTATCGTGCAGCGCGGGATTTCATGAAACTGCTGATGCCCAGTCACGCCAAACGGGTTAAGCACTATGCGGACCCGGTGCCGCTTTATCAGCGGTATGGGGCTGAAGACCAACTTACCGCCATGTATGATCCGGTCGTCCAGCTGAAAAGCGGCGGCTATATCGTGATCAACCCCACCGAAGCGCTGGTTTCGATCGACATCAACTCGGGCCGGTCGACCAAGGAGCACGGGATCGAGGCCACCGCGCTCAGTACGAACCTGGAGGCGGCGCGAGAAATCGCCCGCCAGCTGCGCCTGCGTGATATGGCCGGACTGGTCGTGATTGACTTCATCGACATGGAGTACGGCTCGAACGTCCGCAAAGTCGAAAAGGCGATGAAGGATGCGCTCAAGAACGATCGCGCTAGAATTCAGGTTGGCCGGATATCCAGCTTTGGACTGATGGAAATGAGCCGGCAGCGGCTGCGTACCGGTGTGCTTGAGGCCACTACGCGGGGATGCCCTCATTGCGACGGCACCGGTCTGGTTCGTACCGCGTCCAGCGCCGGACTTTCGGCGCTGCGATTGATTGAGGATGAAGCCGCCAAGGGACGCGGTTCGATCATCTCGCTTTACGCCAGCACCGAAGCTGCGGTTTACCTCCTTAATGCCAAACGTTCCGATCTTGCCGAGATTGAGGAGCGCTATGGCGTCCGCGTTGAAGTGCTACCCGAGGGCGAAAACGAAGGTGCCAAGATGCGGGTCGGATCGGCAGGCCCTCGCCCCGAATTCACCCCACGTTTTGAACAGATCGTTATCGAAGATGATGAGGCCGATCTGATCGACGAGGACGATGATCTCGACGACGATGGTGAAGACCGCAGCGAACGCGACGATGACGACGCGCGTGGCAAGCGCCGCCGCAAGCGGCGGCGGCGTGGCGGTCGCGGCGAGCGCGACGATGCGCCGCGTG
>JAFLDC010000023.1:13200-15325 GCA_017302775.1 Sphingomonadales bacterium | reverse complement strand
GTTGAGCCAGACCAGATCGATGTCGCTGGCGCGCTGGGCGATGCCTTCCTCGAGAATAAGTGCACCTTCGGACACCATCGGGTAAAGCAGGCGTTCGAAGATCTCCTGCTTGCTGACTTCGCGCTGGGTCACACCGCTCTTGCTGGCGAATTCCGCAATGATCGCCTTGACCTCGTCGGAGGGGCTGCGGGTGCGGTCTTCAGCGTAGTCATAGAAGCCCTTGCCGGTCTTCTGGCCCCAGCGCCCCGCCGCGCAGAGCGCCTCGCGAATTGTGGTGACCTTGCTGGGATCGCGGTGCCAGCCGATGTCGAGCCCAGCAAGATCACCCATCTGGAATGGCCCCATCGGGAAACCGAAATCGAGCAAAACCTGGTCGATATCGTAATAGGCCGCACCTTCCATCAGCAAGGCATTGGCCTGATCCTGGCGCTTGGCCAGCATGCGGTTGCCGATAAATCCGTGGCACACGCCCGACACAACCGGAACCTTGCGGATCGTGGTGGCGAGCTGCATCACCGTGGCCAGCTGGCTTGCGTCGGTCTTGGCCCCGCGTACCACTTCGAGCAGCTTCATGATGTTGGCGGGCGAGAAGAAATGCATGCCCAGTACCGCGTCAGGCCGTCCGGTCGCCGCTGCGATTTCATCGACGTTGAGGTAGCTGGTATTGCTGGCGAGGATCGCGCCGGACTTCACGATCTTGTCGAGCCGTCCGAACACGTCCTTCTTTACGTCCATCGATTCATAAACCGCTTCGATGACGAGGTCGCAGTCGGCGAGATCATCGAATGACAGGCTCGGCGTCAAGCGGCCCATCGCCGCTGTCGCATCGGCCGCCTCAATCCGTCCGCGCTTGACGCTGGCTTCGTAATTCTTCGCCATCACGCCGACCCCGCGATCAAGCGCGGCCTGCTCCTGCTCGACGATCGTCACCGGGATGCCGGCGGTAAGGAAGTTCATGGTGATGCCGCCGCCCATCGTGCCTGCGCCGATCACGCCAACTTTGCCTATCGGGATCAAGGGCGTGTTGGCAGGCAGATCGTCGATCGTGGCGCAGACCTGTAGCGCGGCTTCGATGTGCGCCTGCGCGCCGGGAAGGGGATCGGACATGGTTTTTCCTCTCGTTTCAAACCATTCTAGCCGCTCGTCTCGCGCGAAGTCGAGACACCTTGCGCACCGGTCTCGACTTCGCGCGATACGAACCGCGTTTGGTGCTTCGTCAATTCACCTGCCGCTCGCGCCCGGCCCAATAAGGCTCACGCAGGGCCCGGCGCAGAATCTTGCCGCTGGGATTGCGGGGCAGGGCTTCGATCACGTCGACGCTTTTAGGAACCTTGAACCCGGCAAGTCGCTCGCGCGCCCAGGTAACGATTGAAGCGGAATCGATCGTGTGGCCGGGCTTGGGTACGCACACCGCTTTCACCGCCTCGCCCCATTTTTCGTCCGGAACGCCGATCACCGCGACTTCAAGTACGTCTGGGTGACCGTAGATCCCGCTTTCGACCTCCGCCGGGTAGACGTTTTCCCCCCCGGTGATGATCATGTCCTTGGCCCGGTCATACATATAGACGTAGCCGTCCTCATCGAGGTAGCCGACATCGCCGGTGGCGATCCATCCATCGGCGTCCATCGTGGATGCAGTTGCCTCAGGCAGTTTCCAGTAGCCCAGCATGTTGCTGGACGAACGGGTGACGATCTCGCCGATTTCGCCCACCGGCAGGATCTTTCCGTCGGGTGAGCGGATCACGATTTCCACGCCAGCCACCGGCTTTCCAGCTGACCGCATCCGCGGGTTGCCGTCCGCCGAATGGTCTTCCGGCGGCAGCACACAGATGGTTCCGGTGGTTTCGGTCATGCCATAGTTCTGGGTGAATTCAGCACCGAACATGGCGATACATTGACGCAGCAGTTCCAGCGGGATCGGCGCAGCACCGTACATGATGTATTTGAGCCGGCTGAAATCGGTCTTGGCGCAGTCCGGGTGATTGAGCAGCATGGCCAGCGCAGCGGGCACGATAAAAAACCGTGTGACACCGCGATTTTCGACGGCATCGAATACCCGCACCGGATCGAACTCACTGAGTACGATACCAGGCAGGCCCGCGGCCAGCGCCACGATGCCCAGACC
>JAFLDC010000023.1:0-13124 GCA_017302775.1 Sphingomonadales bacterium | reverse complement strand
CCCACAGTGAGTGCGCGGGCGGATTGTCCAGCCCCGCCTTGCGCAGACCGAACAGGTTGCGGTTGGACAGCACTGCGCCCTTGGGGTTGCCGGTGGTGCCGCTGGTGTACAGCTGCAGCACGGCTTCGTCCGCCTGCGAGGGTTCGAACTCGGCGCGCGGCGCCGCGATCACCTCGCGGCGCGCCGCATCCGCAGTGAAACAGTGCAGTAGGCCGGGGCGCTGGCCGAGCGTGTCGGTGCAGGCGTCAAACCCGTCGCCCAGAAACAGCAATTTGGCTTCGGCATTGTCGATGATGAAGGCCGCTTCGGGTTCGGCCAGTCGCCAGCCGACCGGGACCATCACTACTCCCGCCCGCGCCGCGCCAAAGAACAGCGTGAAATAAGTGACGCTGTTCTTGCCGAACCAGCAGATCCGGTCACCCTTGTTCAGTCCCAGTGCGAGCAGGGCGGAGGCGACCCGTGCCGTGCTGTCTTCCAGCTCGGCAAAGCTGAAGGTCAGGTCATCACCTTCCATGGCCGCGCGATCGGGGCGGTCCGCTGCCCAGTACCGCAGAAACTCGTCGAACGTGAACAGGTCGCGGGTGAGCTGCGCCTTGGCCAGCAAGCGGTCATAGGTGGCTTGATCGATCATCGGCTTCACTCTCCCTTCCGGTAGATTAACCGAGCGATTAAGAACGGCAAGTGCCTATCGTCAGCCCGCTGCCGTTGCCAGCAGGCGGGCGTAGAACGCGATGGCGCTTTCCAGGTTTTTCAAGGTGATATGTTCGTTGGTGCCGTGGATCATCTTGACGTCGCTGGTAGCCATGCTGATTGCCGCGAAGCGATACACATCCGTTGAAACGCCGGCCATGTGCTTGCTGTCGGTGCCGCCAACCACCAGATAGGGCGCGGCAATCGTACCGGGATGGCCGGCCTGCGCCGATGCAACGATCATTTGCCAGCCCAGCGAGGTTGCCGAAGATACCGGGCTAGGCTCGCCCGGCGTGCGCTCGGTGAAATCGACCTTAACGCCCAGGCCGGCGGTTGCGGTACGCGCGCTCTCCAGCACTTTGGCGGACGAATCCCATGGCGCGATCCGGTAGTTGATCAGGGCACTGGCGGTTTGCGGCAGGACGTTCTCCTTGGGCGATCCCTCCAGCATGGTTGGGGCAATGGTGGTGTGCAGCGATGCGGCCGAGGCCGGGCTCTGCGCCATCTGCCGGGTAATCAGGCCGCCCAGCAGCCACTTGTTGGCAACCGCCACCTTGGTCATGCCGCCAGCCTTCGCGCCCAGCACTTCGATCATTGCGGCGGCGGGCCCGCGCAGTTCCAGCGGAAACTGGTTCTCGTTGACGGCAACCACCGCCTTGGCGAGGTTGACGGTACCGATTTCGCGCGGCGGCATCGATGAATGTCCGCCGGTGGCCGGCGCCGTGATCCGCAGCGTGACATAGCCTTTTTCGGCTACCCCGATCATCATCGCCGGGGCATTGATGACCGGCGTATCGGTGGTGATCAGCCCGCCTTCATCCAGTGTGAACAGGGCCTTCACCTTGCGACTGGCGAGCAGCTTTGCAGCGGCTTGTGCCCCGGTACCGCCGACCTCCTCGTCGTGGCCGGATACCAGATAGATCGTCCGTTTCGGTCGGAACCCGGCGCGGGCGAGCGCGTCCGCCGCCTCGAACAAGGCGACCAGCGAACCCTTGTCATCAATCGTGCCGCGCCCCCACACAGCGCCTTCGGCGATGGTCCCGGCGAAGGGCTGGTACTTCCAGTCCTTCTCAGTCCCGGCGGTGACGGGGACAACATCCTGATGCGCCATCATGATGATCGGCTGGGCCGCCGGATCGCTGCCCAGCCAGGTGTAGACCAGTGTCTGTCCCAGTTTTTCCTGCCGCATGGCCGCATGAGCATTGGGATAGGTGGTGCGGAGCCAGGTGTGGAGCTTGTCCCATTCGGCGACCTGGTTCTGACTGGCGTCCTGGTTGCTTACCGTCTGAAAGCGCACCGCCTCACCAAGATGCTGCGCAGCGAGATTGGTGTCGAATGCCGCAGCGGGAGCAACCTTGATCGCCGAACCGTCTGCTACGGCACCAGGAACAAACGTTACCGTCCGTACAGCCACCAGGCCGCCCAGTGCCAGAACCACGCCGCCAACACCCAGAAACCACTTGTTCACTATCGCCGCTCCCGCTCCTTGGTGCAGGCGACGCTATGAGTGGACGCGGGCGATGGCAAGGCTTGGACGGGTCAGCCCGCCATCAGGCTGGCGTTGCCACCTGCCGCGGTGGTATCGATGCAGGTCACCCGTTCGGTGGCGAAGCGGGCGACATAGTGCGGTCCGCCAGCCTTCGGCCCGGTCCCGGACAAGCCTTCGCCGCCGAACGGCTGACTGCCGATGACCGCGCCGATCTGATTGCGGTTGACGTAGAAGTTGCCGACGCGGGCCTGTGTCTCAACCAGGCGGCGGGCCGCGTCGATCCGGCTGTGCAGACCAAGGGTCAGGCCAAACCCGGTCGCGTTGATATCGGCGATCACCTGTTCCAGTTCGTCAGCCTTGAACCGCGCGACGTGCAGCACGGGGCCGAAGTTCTCGCGCTCCAGTTCCCGGATCGAGTCTATCTCGATAATCGTCGGGGCAACAAAAGTGCCGTTGGCTGAGGCAGCGGGCAGGTCGCGCCGCCACAGGGTATGACCGCCAGCGGCCATTGCGGCGATGTGCGCTTCGAGCTTGGCCTTGGCTTCGGCATCGATTACCGGGCCGACGTCCGTGGCTAGGTCTTCCGGGGAGCCGATCACCAGCGCCGCGAAGGCGCCGCGGATCATTTCCAGCATGGTGTCGTAGACATCGTCTTGCAGGTACAGCACGCGCAGCGCCGAACAGCGCTGTCCGGCACTCTGGAACGCGCTCGCCACCACATCGCGGGTCACTTGTTCGGGCAGCGCCGAGCTATCGACGATCATGGCGTTCTGCCCGCCGGTTTCGGCGATGAACTGGGCAAGCGGGCCATCCCGATCAGCGAGCGAGCGGTTGATGGCACGAGCGGTTTCGGTCGAGCCGGTGAATACCACACCGGCAATGCGCGGGTCGGCGGTGAGCATCGCGCCGACCGAACCGTCACCGGGGGCGAGTTGGACTACGCCGTCCGATATCCCGGCTTCATGGAACAGCCGGATCGCCAGATCGGCGATCAGCGGGGTTTGTTCGGCGGGCTTGGCGATGACTGTGTTGCCCGCCGCCAGCGGACCAGCGATGAGGCCGGTGAAGATCGCAAGCGGGAAATTCCACGGACTGATCGCCACGAAGACGCCGCGCCCATGCAGCGTCAGACGGTTGCTTTCCCCGGTCGGGCCGGGCAGAATCTCGCCTTCGGGCGTGAACAGGCGGCGCGCTTCGGCCGCGTAATAGCGAAGAAAATCAACTGCTTCGCGCAGTTCCAGCACGGCGTCAACCAGCGATTTTCCAGCCTCACGCTGGCACAGCGAAAGGATCTGGACGGTGTGCGTCTCGTACAGGTCGGCGACCTCGTCGAGCCTGGCTGCGCGTTCGCTGCCGCCCAGCATATCCCAGCCTGGCTGAAAGCCGACCGCCCGGGAGATCATCTCGTCGATCTCGCCGGCGCCTGCAGACCGCGCTGTGCCGACTGTGTCAGAATGGTCATATGGCGCAGCGATGACGCTTGAAACCGCAGCATGGGGCAATTCGACGGTTGGCGCTGCGGTCCAGTCGTCTTCACCGGCGAGTTCGGCCAGCTCGGACAGCAGCGGTTCGCGCACCAGCGGGTCGGCGAGATCGATGCCCGCGCTGTTGCGCCGCCCCGGGAAGATGTCGCATGGCAAGGGGATCGCCGGGTTGCGGCGCGGCGCAAGAGCGGCGAGTTCGGCCACCGGATCCCCGACCAGTTCGGTCACCGGCACTTCGGCATCGGCCATGCGATTGACGAACGACGAATTCGCCCCGTTTTCCAGCAGGCGGCGGACCAGATAGGCCAGCAGTTCCTTGTGGCCTCCCACTGGGGCGTAGATCCGCACCGGGGTGCGCGGCTGACCCAGCTCTGCTTCGAACCGGGCCAGTTCTTCGTAGACGTCTTCGCCCATGCCGTGGAGCCGTTGGAACTCGAACTCGGCATTGCCTGCCAGCGCCTTGATCGCCCCGATCGTATAGGCGTTATGCGTGGCGAAGGCTGGATAGATCGCATCGGGTGCGGCGAGCAACTTGGCGGCGCAGGCGAGGTAGGAAACGTCGGTCGCGACCTTGCGGGTGAATACCGGGTAATCGCTATGCCCGCCAACCTGGCTCAGTTTGACCTCGCTATCCCAATAGGCGCCCTTGACCAGCCGGACCATGATCCGGCGGTGATACTTGCGGGCGAGCGCGGCTACCCATTCGGTCAGCGGTACTGCGCGTTTCGAATAGGCTTGCAACGCAAGCCCAAAGCCCTGCCAACCGTTCACAAACAGGTCCGGATCGGCGACCAGTTCCTCGATGATGTCGAGCGACAGTTCAAGCCGTTCGGCTTCCTCGGCGTCGATGGTGAAATGGATGTTTGCAGCGGCTGCTTGCAGCGCCAGTTCCTTGAGCATGGGCACCAGTACCGCCTTGGCCGCTGCGGCGTGCAGGAAATCATAGCGGGGAAACAAGGCCGACAATTTGACCGAGATACCCGGTGAACGGATCACGCCCGCACCGGCTTCCTGCGCGATCCGGGTCAGCGCCGTGGCATAGGAACGGCGATAGCGTTCGGCGTCGTCGAAAGTCATCGCCGCTTCGCCCAGCATGTCGAAGCTGTGAGTCAGCCCCTGCTTGCGCTCGGGCGCAGCGCGTTCCAGCGCTTCGTCGATGGTTCGGCCGAAGACAAACTGCCCGCCCAGGATCTTCATGGCCTGCAAGGTGGCTTGTCGGATCACCGGTTCACCCAGCCGTCCGACTGCACGCTTGAGCGAGGCGCCAAATCCGCCGGCGTGCTTCTGCTGCAATACTTGCCCCGTCAGCATCAGCGAAAAGGTCGCAGCGTTGACGAAAGTACTGGAGCTTTCACCGACATGCTCCGACCAGTCGATCCCGCCCAGCTTGTCGTTGATCAGGGCATCGGCCGTCGCGGCATCCGGCACGCGCAGTAACGCCTCGGCCAGGCACATCAACGCAATGCCTTCGTCAGTGCCTAGCCCGTAGGCCTGCAAGAATGCGTCAAGGCCGCTTGCCTTGTGATCGCGCGCACCTTCGACCAACCGTGTCGCGATGCGGCTCGCCTCTGCATGGACCGCGGAAACAGGGGCGGCCTGAACCAGGCATTCTGCGACGCAGGCTTCCTCATCCATCCGGAAAGCGGCACGCAGGGCGGAGCGATCAAGCTTGTGGGGCATCCGCGCGCCCTAGCATTGGTTGCATCGGAAACCAATGCCGGGTTGAACCTGTATAAAAACATAGGCGCTATGTACAAAACTCGCTATTTCCGCGGCGTACTCACCGCGCTAGGGCCGCATCGCAATGCGCCGTTACATCTGTCTGATCCTGCTACTGGTTGTTCCGGGTTCTCCGGGGCGGGCTGGCACGGCCATGGCACCCTTGGCGATGGCGGATATGCCACTGGGTACGGCGGCAGCGGGTGAAAGCCGCTATGCCGGTGCGGTTGCCCGGACGGTGCGCGCTGATTGAATATACGCGGTGGCCAACCCGCCGCGATCCGGTTGTGCTGTGTGTGGCGGGCGCTGCCGTTCATGCCGGACAGCTGGGCGGATTGCGCCTGGCAGATGGACGCCGCGTGGAACGGCGCAACGTACCCGCGGCGGCAGGCGCGCTGGCCGGGTGCGATGCTGTTTACCTGGGTCAGATGGGGCAGGCGCAAATGCGTCAGTTGATCGCCTCGGTGCGGGGCCGCGGGGTGCTGACCATCGCCGAAACGGACCCGAGCCTCACCAGCGAAGCGATGTTCGCCATGACCTATAAGCCAAACGGGCTGAGCTTTCGGCTCAACATCGATGCGGTGTCGCGCTCGGGGCTCAAAGTCGACCCGCGTATCCTGCGCGTGGCGCAGGGCGGGCTTTGAATATGGCAAAGCCCCGCGAATCCCGTTTACCGACCCTGCGTGACTTGCTCGCGCGGGCTCATCTGAGGCTGATCCTGTTCGCCGTGCTGCTCGCTACCGCCAGCCTGGTTTTGAGCGGCGGGCTCGTGATTTCGAACTACGGCCAGCGGAATCTCGAACTGGTGGCGCGAACCGTTGCTTACACGATCGAGCCTGCTGTGTTGTTCGAGGATCGTGAGGCCATTCGCACGGGGATCGTCCCGGTTGCGACCGGACGCGGCATCGCCCGGGTTGAAGTGCGGAACGCCAAAGGGCAGTTGATCGCCGAATGGCATGATCCTGCGACCGGCGTCATTGCGACCATCAGCCGCTCTGCCGATGGCGTGTTCTGGGCGCAGCCGGCCGTCGACAAGGTGCACCGCGGCGAGGAGCACCTGGCGGAAGTAAGGGTTTACGGAAGTTCCGAAGGGATATTGCGCTATGGCCTGGTCGGCGCGATCATCGCCTTGTCATGCCTGCTGCTGACGATCGTAGCTACCCGAATTCTTGCCCGGCGTTTACAAAGCGAGGTCGTAACGCCGCTTGAGCACGTGGCTGAAGTTGCGCACGCGGTGCGCCGCGACCGCGCGTTTGAGCGGCGTGTGCCCGCGTCCGGGATCGCGGAGATCGATCGTTTCGGGCGCGATTTCAACGCCCTTCTGGCTGAATTGCAGGGCTGGCATGCTGGTCTGACCTCGCAAAATGCGGAGCTGGCCTGGCGCGCCAGCCACGACGGGCTGACCGGCCTTGGCAACCGGGAACTGTTTGACGAACGCATAGTGGCCACCATCGCCGAGGCGCAGCGGACCGGGTCTGGCTTTGCTTTGGTCTACCTCGACATCGACCGGTTCAAGCTGATCAATGACGAGCACGGGCATGACGCCGGCGATGCGGCGCTGATCGCGGTGGCGGAACGGATGCGTTCGGCAATTCGGCAGGGTGACTATGCCTTCCGGATGGGGGGTGACGAGTTCGCCATCATTCTGGCGCCGCTGCCTGGCGAAGCATCGATAGAAGGTGTGCTGGCGCGGATCAGGGCATCGCTGGACCTGCCCTATCGCCTGCCCTGTGGCCGGGTGGTACCCACGGCGTTGAGCATAGGTGTGGCACTCTATCCGCAGAACGGCGAAACGCCTGACGATCTTGTGAAGAATGCCGACATGGCGATGTACAAGGAGAAGCGCATCCGCCAAAGCGCATCAGACGAAGGAGGGACTGGCCATGCGTAAGCTGATCGTGATCCTGCTCGCTGCTGTGCTGGCGGCCTGCGCAACCGTACCGAAGAAAGATACATTTTCTCCGGCCCAGGTGGCGGCGATGACGGAACTCGGCTTTGAGCCCAGCGGTGAAAATTACGAGCTCGACTTTAGCGACCGCGTTCTGTTCGATGTCGATCAGGGGGATCTGAATCTTGCGGCCAGCCAGGTGCTGGGGAAGCTTGCGACTGCGCTGCTCAAGGCCGACATTCGCGGGGCGACTGTGGTCGGTCACACTGATTCAACGGGGGGCACTGCTTATAACCTGACCCTGTCGCAGCGCCGGGCTGCTTCGGTAAAGGCTGGTCTGGTTGCCTCCGGGCTCGATCCGGCACGGGTGCGGGACGTTGGCGCGGGTGAAACACAGCCGATCGCCAGCAACGAGACCGAAGATGGCCGGGCTCAAAACCGGCGGGTGGTAATCATCGTTAGCCCGCAGGACGCCGATTGAGCCGAGGCATGTCGGCCAGGCATCCACGGAAGCGGGCGGACCGTTCATGACGGGGCGCTGGCAGTTCTGGATCGATCGCGGCGGAACCTTCACGGATGTGGTTGCGCGCGGCCCGGATGGTGCGGTGCGCACGGCAAAGCTGCTGTCCGATGATCCAAATCGCAGTGACGACGCCGCAATCGCGGCCATCCGGCAAATTACGCAGACCCGCCAAGGCCCCGTTCCGCCCTGCGCGGTGCGGATGGGTACGACGGTAGCGACCAATGCCTTGCTCGAACGCAAGGGTGAGCGCACCGTGCTCGCCATAACGCGGGGGTTTGGCGATGCCCTTACAATCGGGAGCCAGGAACGACCGGAACTGTTCGTTCGCAATATTGTGCTGCCGGTTCCGCCACACGAGCGGGTGATCGAGATTGCCGAGCGCGTTTCCGCCGATGGGTCCGTGCTGTGCGCACTTGATGAAGCCGCGGCTGCCAACGCGTTTGCAGCGGCTGTGGCTGATGGTTTTCGCGCCATTGCGATCGTGCTGGTCCATGGCTGGCAGTATCAGGAGCATGAGGCGAGACTGGCAGAGCTGGCGCGCGCTGCCGGGTTTGAGCAGGTATCGGTCAGCCACGAGCTCGCCCCGTTGATCAAGCTGGTCCCGCGGGGTGATACCACGGTGGTAGACGCCTACCTCTCGCCGGTATTGCGGCGCTATGTCGATGGCTTCACGGCCCAGCTCGGCCAGTCTGGCGAGGTGCTGTTCATGCAGTCAAGCGGCGGGCTGGTCGAAGGCGGACGATTTCACGGCAAGGATGCGATCCTGTCTGGTCCGGCCGGCGGGATTGTTGGCATGGCACGTACCGCTGCCGCCAGCGGCGCGGAAAAGGTGATCGGTTTCGACATGGGTGGAACATCGACCGATGTGTCGCACTATGCCGGACGCTTCGAGCGTGACAGCGACACCCGCGTTGCCGGCGTGCGGATCCGCACGCCGATGCTGCGGATCCACACTGTGGCTGCCGGTGGCGGTTCGATCTGCCGCTTCGATGCGGGGCGCTTGGTGGTCGGACCGGAAAGCGCCGGGGCGGTTCCCGGACCGGCC
The DNA here is from genome assembly GCA_017302775.1 of Sphingomonadales bacterium. The sequence continues at coordinate 4,286 of JAFLDC010000023.1, read as the reverse complement.
TGCTATCGCCGCGGCGGACCACTGACTGTGACCGATTGCAATGTCATGCTGGGCAAGCTGGTTCCGGCCCACTTCCCAAGTCTGTTCGGACCTGCCGGAAACCAGCCGATCGATCCCGGCATCGTGGCTGAACGGTTTGCGGATCTCGCTGCCGCGATCGCGGCGGAAACGGGTCAGCAGCTGGCACCGCAAGACCTGGCGGAAGGGTTTGTGAAGATCGCGGTTGCCAGTATGGCGCAGGCGATCCGCAAGATCAGCGTCGCCCGCGGCCATGACGTGACCAGTCATGCCCTGGCCTGTTTCGGTGGCGCCGGCGGCCAGCATGCTTGTCTGGTAGCAGATGCGCTGGGCGTCGAAACCGTGCTGGTGCATCCGCTGGCCGGGGTACTCTCCGCGTACGGCATGGGGCTGGCAAGCGAGGCAGTGGTCCGCGAGGCAGGTCTTGGGCTGGCGCTGGAAGCCGGCGTTGAACCCGCCATCGAGCAACTGCGCGCGCGGCTGGCGGATGGGGCAGCGGCACAATTGGGCCGCACACCCAGCCGGATCGAAGTCACGCTGTTTGTGCGACCACAAGCTTCGGAGAATGCGATCGAACTCGCGCCCGCGCCTGCGGCCCAACTTGCCAGCGCCTTTGCCGCGGCGCACCGGGCGGAGTTCGGCTACGACGGCAAGGGGCCGTTGGTCATCGATCGGTTACGGGTTGAGGCCGCGTGCGAGGATGCATCAGCTATCGGCATCGATTGGCCTTTGCCGGATCGCGTCGGCACGGCGCTGCAAACTGTCAGATGCTGGATGGATGGCACCTTCCATGACGTGCCGGTATGGGACCGTGCGGCTCTTGCTGCGGATTTCGAGGCCGCTGGGCCGATGATCGTAGTCGATTCGTTGGCAACAACCGTGGTGGAACCTGGCTGGATGCTGCGGGTTGACTGCGACGGCACCTTGCGAATGACGCGCGCTGCAGCGCGGGCGCAGGCACGCGAGGGTACGACCGGACCAGACCCGATCCGGCTCGAAATCTTCAACGGGCTGTTCATGGGAATAGCTGAAGAAATGGGTTCTGCGCTGGCCCGTACGGCCAGTTCGGTCAATATCCGCGAACGCCTCGATTTTTCCTGCGCAGTGTTTGATCACGCCGGGCGGCTGGTCGCCAATGCACCACATATGCCAGTACACCTGGGCTCAATGGGGGAGAGTGTCGGGCAGATTATCGCCGCGCGCGGCGGGACGCGGGACGGCCGCGGAATTCGGCGCGGCGATGCCTATGTGCTCAATGCGCCCTATGCCGGCGGGACGCACTTGCCGGACATCACTGTCGTCGCGCCGGTTTTTGTAGCAGGTGACGGCGAAGCTCCCAGCTTCTACGTCGCCGCGCGAGGGCACCATGCCGATGTCGGGGGGGTCGCGCCGGGGTCGATGCCGCCAGACAGCACCAACATCGCGGAAGAGGGCATCCTGCTCGACAACGTCCTGCTGGTTGACGAAGGACGGTTCTGCGAAAGCGAATTGCGCACACGCCTGGCGGCAGGGCCCTGGCCGGCGCGCAACATCGATCAGAACATCGGCGATCTTGCTGCGCAGCTGGCCGCCTGCGCGCGTGGCGGTCTTGGCTTGCAAGCCGCCTGCGCCGAACATGGCCGTGCGGTGGTTAAGGCTTACATGGGCCACGTTCATGCCAATGCCGAGGAAGCCGTGCGGCGGTTGATCGGGCAATTGCAGGATGGCCGGTTCACAGTGACCATGGACAATCACGCCGTGATTTCCGTCGCCGTCTCAATCGATCGCGCCGCACGCCATGTCACCATCGATTTCGCCGGAACCAGCACGCAGCTTCCGGGTAATTTCAACGCACCGTTCAGTGTGGTCCGCGCCGCAGTGATGTATGTCCTCAGGACCATGATCGACGATCCGATCCCGATGAACGAAGGGTGCCTGGCCCCGGTCACGATCCTGGTACCGGAAGGCTCGATGCTGAACCCGCGGTACCCCGCCGCCGTGGTCGCGGGGAATGTAGAGACCAGCCAAGCGGTCACCGATTGCCTGTTTGGCGCATTCGGCGCCCTGGCCGCCAGCCAGGGCACGATGAACAATTTCACGTTCGGGAACGACCGCTACCAGTATTATGAAACCATCGCAGGCGGTGCGGGCGCTGGTCCGGGTTTTGCTGGGGCCAGCGCAGTGCAGACTCATATGACCAATTCCCGCCTTACCGATCCGGAAGTGCTGGAAGCTCGCTACCCGGTCGTGGTCGAAGAATTCCGTGTTCGCCCGGGTTCGGGCGGTGACGGGCAATGGCGCGGCGGCGATGGCGTAGTGCGGAAGGTACGGTTCCGCGCGGAGATGGAGGCCGGGATATTGTCCAATCGCCGCCATACCCGGCCTTTCGGCCTGGCGGGTGGTCTGGACGCCCTGCCTGGCTCTACCCGCATCGAAAGAACTTCAGGTGAGATTGAGGTTCTTGATTCCACCGCAGCAGTGACAGTCTACCCCGGCGATGCCATCGTCATCGAGACACCGGGCGGAGGGGGATACAGGGCGCCATGAACTACTGGGTGCTGAGCGGCATTTTGGTGATGATCGGCGGCTTCATGCTGCGGCTCAATGCGCTCGTAGTGGTTGTTCTGGCGGCGCTGGTGACGGGGCTCGCCGCCGGAATGGATCTGGCGGTTCTGATCGCTGCTTTCGGCAAAGCTTTCAATGACACCCGCTATGTCAGCGTGGTCTGGATTGTTCTCCCGGTCATCGGCCTGATGGAGCGACACGGGTTGCAGGAGCGCGCCCGGAGCCTGATCGAGGGCCTGCGCGGGGCGACTTTGCCACGACTGCTAACCGGTTATCTGCTGCTGCGACAGATAACCTCGGCGCTGGGGCTGACCTCGATCGCCGGACATGCCCAGACGGTGCGGCCGCTATTGGCGCCGATGGCTGTTGCCGCCGCCCAACCTGCGGATGATGCAGAGGCAGAACGGATCAAGGCCTTTGCCGCCGGAACCGACAATGTCGGACTGTTTTTTGGCGAAGATATATTCATCGCGATCGGCTCCATCCTGCTGATGAAGGGTTTCATGGAGCAGAATGGCATTATCCTGTCGCCGTTCGAACTTTCGGTGTGGGCCATCCCCACCGCGATCGCGGCATTCGCAATTCATGGTTTCAGGATATGGCGATTGGGGAGGGCGCAGCGATGATCGGACTGCCTCAGGTCTACATATTGGCTGGCCTGGCATTCGGCGCCTTTGCGGTACTGTCGAGCAGCGATACCAGTAATCCCAAGAGATGGCGTAATGCCGCGTTTTGGGCTCTGCTTGCGCTGTCGATGCTCGCAGGTGACCGCATCGGAGATTTCGGTAATGGCTTGCTGGTTCTGGCTCTGGTGCTGATTGCCGGGCTTGGCGGGCTGGGCAAGGGGGCCGTGCGTCCTGATAGCCCCGCGCGTGAAGCGGCGGCGGCGCGACACGGCAATCGGAACCTTGGCGTTCAAGGCGGTGCCTGATCTGGTCGATCCGAAAAACGTTACGCTGGTCAGTCTGGCGCTTGGGGTGCTGATTGCGTTGGCCGCGGGCATGATCTGGTTGCGAACCGGGCTGTCCGAACCACTGCATGAAGGACGCCGGTTGATGGATGCGGTTGGTTGGGCCGCGATACTACCGCAGATGCTGGCCAGCCTGGGGGCGGTCTTTGCCCTGGCCGGAGTCGGCAAAGTGGTTGGCGGGGTGATGACCGCCGTTATCCCCGATGGCAGCCGCATTGCTGCGGTGATAGCTTATGGTGTGGGCATGGCGCTGTTCACTATGGTGATGGGCAATGCCTTCGCGGCTTTTCCGGTAATGGCGGCTGCGATCGGCCTGCCGCTGCTGATCGGCCAGTACCATGGTGATCCCGCCGTTGTGGCGGCGATAGGCATGCTGGCCGGATTTTGTGGAACTCTGATGACGCCGATGGCCGCGAATTTCAACGTGGTGCCGGCCGCCTTGCTGGAGCTGAAGGATCGCAATGCTGTTGTCAGGGCCCAAATTCCAACAGCGCTGCCGCTATTGGCGGTCAACATCGCGCTGATCTGGTTTCTGGCATTCTGATGCAGTTGACGCCGCAACTCGCCGCCCGGTTCATGGGCCTGACCACGCGGCACCTGACTCGCGAGTATCCGCACAAGCTCGATCATGTGATGGACGGTCCGCACGATGTGCTGGCGCCGGCGGTGCTGCACCCGATCTTTCATGGCAGCTTCGACTGGCATTCCTGTGTGCATGGCTGGTGGCAGGTGCTGCGTCTGGCGCGGCTGTATC
>JAFLDC010000229.1 GCA_017302775.1 Sphingomonadales bacterium | reverse complement strand
AGACCCTGCCAGATTTCGCCCGGCAATTAATCGATATGGAACCCGATCCGCGCACGGCGTCAGCCTATGCCGGAGTGCTTGCCAATATCGTCCACAATGCGCCCAGTTGGTCGCTGCGCGGTGGCACGCGCGAGATATTGCGTGGAATCATCGCCCGGGGGCTCGGTACGCGCTAATCCGGTTGCAAATGCAACCAGTCAGAGCGATGGTCGGTCCATGACCGACCCCGTAACCTATGCCCGTTACCTGGCACTGGACGAACTGCTGGCCTGCCAGCATCCGCGTTCAGAATGCGATGACGAAATGCTGTTCATCGTCATCCACCAAACCAAGGAACTGTGGCTGAAGCAGATGATCCGCGAGCTGCAGCTGGCAGTATCGCAGGTTCGTGCCGATGCGCTGGTACCCGCTTACAAGGCCATGGCACGGGTCAGCCGCATTCAGGCGGTGATGACGCTGAGTTGGGAGGTATTGGCCACGATGACGCCCAGCGATTATTCGCGGTTTCGTCAAGTTCTCGGGCCGTCAAGCGGGTTCCAGTCCGACCAGTTCCGGACCGTCGAATATATGCTGGGGCTGAAGGATGCGCGGTTCCTGTCCTACCAGAACGACCGCCCCACCGCCCACGCTGCCATGGCGGCCGCGCTCGCCGCGCCCAGCCTGTGGGACGAAACCATCCATGCCGCCGCCCGCGCCGGACTGGCGATCCCAGCTGAGGTGCTGGAACGCGATGTGACCCAGCCCCACGTGCCGCACCCGGCCATCGAAGCCGCCTTCCTGACCGTTTACCGCGAACCGGATCGCTATTGGGAGCTCTATCAGCTGGCCGAAAAGCTGGTCGACCTGGATGATGCGATGGCGACCTGGCGGCACAAGCACGTCATCACGGTTGAGCGGGTAATCGGCGGGAAGCGCGGAACCGGGGGAACGGCGGGCGCCAGCTACCTCCATTCCACCCTGCAAAAACGCGCATTTCCCGAACTGTGGTCATTGCGGACCGCACTATGACCTTCAAGCATCTGTTCAGTCGGGCGCTGGCAGCCAATCCCGGGCGCCTCCACTTCGCCGCACACAGCCACCACCTATGGCCCGATGCCAGCCATGACGGGCAGATGGCAGCGTGGGAAGATGCCGCGCAGCTGGCCGATCACAAATGGGACAAGGTATTCGGCGAGGCTATTCCGGAGGCGCAGGGCCATATCGCCCGCGAACTGGCCCTGCCCGACCCGGCGACGATCGCCTTCGCGCCCAATACGCACGATTTTCTGGTCCGGATCGTCTCTGCCCTGCCCATGGCCAAGCCACGAATCCTTGCCAGCGATGGCGAGTTTCATTCGTTTCGCCGTCAGGCGGTCCGTTGGGCTGAGGAAGAGCGGATCGAGCTGATCATGGTTCCGCTCGTCCGGCTGGCCGAAACCGCCAGCTCTGGTCAGTTCGATCTGATCTTCACCAGCCAGGTGCAGTTCAACAGCGGCACCGTGCTGAACGGTATTGCCGACCTTGCGTCCCTTGCCCGTCCCGAAGGTCCGTGGGTGGTGATCGACGGATACCACGGCTTCATGGCGATACCGACGGACCTGTCAGCCGTTGCTGACCGGATATTCTACCTCGCCGGGGGGTATAAATATGCCATGGCCGGCGAAGGAATATGTTTTCTCCACGCGCCGCCGGGCTTTGCCCCACGTCCGCAAACAACCGGCTGGTACGCCGCATTCGATGATCTGGCAGCGCAACAAGGCGGCGTCGGCTATGCCCTCGATGGTCGACGCTTTCTTGGCAGCACCTTCGATCCAAGCGGATTGTACCGGTTTAATGCAGTCCGCAACATGCTCGACCGCGAGGGGCTGGATACCGCGGCGATCTCGGCACATTGCCATGCCTTGAAGGCAGCTCTTCTCGACGCGAATCCCTGGCCGAACCTGACGCTGTTGAGCGATCCTGCCGCGCGCTTCGTCGCCTTCCAGGGCGCGGCTGCCCCTGCAATCCATGCCGCATTGACGGCCCGCAACGTGGTCACCGACCTGCGCGGCGATGTTTTGCGGATCGGCTTCGGGCTGTACCAGGATCAAGCCGATGTCGAAGCGTTATTGGGCCGCTTGAACAGCTAGCCCCGTCCGCGGTAGCTCGCCACGCCTTGATCCGGCACCCACAGACCTTCGGGGGGAGCGCCGCTTTGCCAGAACACATCGATCGGGATTCCGCCGCGCGGATACCAGTAACCCCCGATTCGCAGCCATAATGGCTGCATCTCGGCAAACAGACGCTGACCGATACCAACAGTCACATCCTCATGAAAGCCGGCGTGGTTGCGGAAGCTGCCGAGAAACAGCTTGAGGCTTTTCGATTCGACGATCGTTGCACCCGGGGCATAATCGATCACCAGATGAGCGAAATCGGGCTGGCCTGTCACCGGGCAGAGCGACGTGAATTCGGGAGCCGCGAAACGCACCAGATATAGCGATCCGGCACGCGGATTGGGGACATAGTCCAGCACGGCTGCCTCGGGCGAGGTTGGAAGCGCACTGTTTTGGCCAAGGTGAAGCGGAGCAGGTGTGTCTGACATGCAACGTGCCATGCCTCTATCGTGCGATTAGCACAAGTCAGCGGTGGCCAGCAGCGGGTTCACGTCCTATTCACGCCCGCAACGGCCTAGGCCGCTTGGTTCGCGTAATATGGACAGTGTCATGACCAGATCTGGGGGCAGCCTTGCAGCCGCAGCCGGCGCTATCGCGCTGCTGACTGCGCTTGCCCCGCTGCCACTGGCGGCCCAATCAGTTGACGGCTACCGTTTGCCCGGGGCGACGGTGCGGCCGGCACCATCAGGCGCACAAGGCCCGGTGGATCGCGATGCCCCGATAGTTACCACCACTGTTCCCAGGCCCACGCCGACGCCCTCCCCTGTGCCGTCGCCAGCGCCTGCACCAACAGCAACCCAGCCTGCTACCGCTCCCACGCCCCCTCCACAGCAGCGCAGTGCCTCCGCACCGCGCGCCGCGCCCGGCCCGCGTCCCGTAGCGAGTGGGCCGGCACCTTCACCTGCACCGGCAACATTGGTCCCCAGCCCGGCAGCAAGCGCAGGCGTGGCACCGCCAGTCGCCAGTCCAACCGCGGTTCCCTCCTTTCCCACCGCGGTACCAACGGTTCCGGCGGCGAATGCACCAACCGGTGCGGCAAACGTCTCGGGCTGGTACTGGCCATGGATCGCCGGGTTTGCGGCGCTGCTCGCGCTGATTTTTGCGGGTTTGTGGTGGCGTAGAACACGCGCAGATGCGCCGCTGCAAATCGCGTTCGAGCGTCCGACCGTTGCGCCCGCCATAGCGCCCGCCATAGCGCCCGCTCCGATCCCTGCCGCGTCGGCCGAGCCTGCCCCGGCCAAGGTCGAGCCGCTACCCGAACCACAGCTGGCAGCCCGCCTGCCCGCCGGCATCGGCATAAGCCTTGATGCGCGGCGCATGAACGCATCTCTGATGGCCACGACATTGAACTATGTCCTTACGCTAACCAACACTGGCGCTGAACCGTTGACAGCGCTGGCCGTTGAAGGCGACATGGTTTCCGCGCACGCGTCGCTGCCGCCCGAGGCGCAGATCGCCAACGACAATCAACGGCTTGAGTTGCGCCACGCAGCGGTCACGCTCGCACCGGGGGAGAGCTGCGAGTTCACTGGCGACTTCCGGCTGCCGCTGACCGCTGTCACTCCGATTCGCGCCGGAGAAGCCGCCTATTTCGTCCCGCTGGCGCGCTTGCGGGTAGAGGCAAGCACGCCTTCAGGCAGTTCGCTGGTGCAGGTTCAGACCTATGTTGTGGGGGAACTGCCAGAGGCACCCGGAGCTGCGCTGCGCCCGTTCCGGCTTGATCTGGGACCGCGCACGTACTCCCGTCTGGGACAGCGCGCGGTAAATTAAGCCGATACCCCCTCGACAGCAGGGCGCGTCCGGGTTTAGGTTCTTCGCAATTGCAGCGAAAAGGGGCGCCGCAATGGCCGTGGAGGACGGCCCTCAGGAGGACGATTTAGTCATGGATAGTCTGGTTTCGACCGAATGGCTCGCCGCCGAAATGGGCGCGAGCGACCTGCGCATTGTTGATTGTACCAAGCACCTGCCGGGCACGGGCCGTGATGCCCAAGCTGAATATGAAGCCGGACATATACCTGGCGCGGTCTTCATGGACTTGTCCGACCTGGTCGATACCAACGCCCCGGTGGAAAACACCCTGCCCCCGGCTGAGAAGTTTGCCAGCCGCATGCAGTCGCTCGGTCTAGGTGATGGCAGCCGCATCGTGTTGTACGATGACAGCGCGGTAAAGACGGCCGCCCGCGCGTGGTTCATGCTCAAGATGTTCGGGGCGCACGATGTTGCGATTCTGGATGGCGGACTGGCCAAATGGAAAGCCGAAGGGCGGCCGCTCGCCCAAGGCAAGGAAACCTTGCGCCATCGCCATTTTACCGTCTGGCAGGATGACAAGAACGTAAGGACCAAGGCGGATGTCCTCGCCAACCTCCACTCGCAGACGGAACAGGTTGTCGATGCGCGCGGTGCGGCGCGCTGGTCAGGCGAGGAAGCCGATCCGCGTCCCGGTATTGCCAGCGGACACATTCCGGGCTCGGTCAACGTGCCGTTCACCGAACTTTACAACGCCGATGGTACCTTCAAGGACAAGGCCGGGATCAAGGCTGCATTTGAAAGCGCCGGGGTCGATCTGGCCAAGCCGGTAGTGACGAGCTGCGGCAGCGGGGTGACCGCCAGCGTATTGCTGTTCGGCCTGCACCTGCTCGGCAAGGAAGACACCGCGCTCTACGACGGCAGCTGGACCGAATGGGGTGCCGATCCGGACACCCCCAAAGCGACCAAGACGGCCTGATTTCCGTGGCGGGTGGCGCAGATGAGGAGGATCTAAGTCCCGCCACCCGGCTCGTCGTCGCCGGGCGTCGCCGCGAATGGACCGGCACACCGGCGGAACCCGGTGCAGTCGTCAACCCGCCGGTCTGGCGCGCCTCGACTCACCTGTACCCCAACAGCAAGGCGCTTCACGCCGGCAAGCCCAACGCCGACGGACACTTCTACTACGGTCGCCGCGGCGCGCCAACGCAGTGGGCCTTGGCTGATGCCTTGACTGCACTGGAACCGGGAGCGGACGGGACTGTCCTTTACCCTTCCGGCGTGGCGGCGCTCGCCGGGGCACTGCTCAGCATCTTGCGGCCCGGCGATA
>JAFLDC010000228.1 GCA_017302775.1 Sphingomonadales bacterium | reverse complement strand
GAGGAGGGCCGCGACATCCGCCATTGTAGCCGGACCAAAGCCGTTACCCGCAATCTCCACCAGTGGCTCAAGCCAATGCATCCCCCAGCTGGATACCCGATCAACCGTGCAGCCAGCAGCTGCGAACGCCGCTGCCACGGCATCGGCACCACAGGCGACCGCGGCGGAATCATCGGAGATCCGCACCGTAATCATGCCACCTCAACCAGGTTGACCAGCATATCGGCATCCAGCCGGGCGTGGAGCGCATCGCCGACCCGAGCAGCCGGGCCGACGCTGCACAGCCCAAGGCAATATACCGTCTTGAGCCGGACCCGGGTACCCGCAGCGGCCCTGGCCGCCTCTACCATGGCCTCCACGCCGCGTGCCTGGCATGCTTCAGCCCGGCACAGTTCAACGCAGGGCCGGCTATCCCGCTCTGCGGTGAAATCGTGGTAGAAGCTGACCACCCCGTGAACTTCGGCGCGGCTCAGGTTCAGGGCCTTGGCGATTGCTGCTTCCGCTTCGGGCGAAACACACCCGAAATGCGTTTGCACGTCATGCAGGATCGGCAACAGCGCGCCATTCTGCCCGTCGTAGGCAGCAAGAATCCTCTCTAGATCATCTGTATGCATTGCTTACAAAATGCGCAGTTTTGATGACGCGGTCAAATCGCTTGTACCATGACGGCGAAAACTTCCGCAAATTCTCAGTCTTTCAGGTGCGCAGCATGCCAGGCAATGTGTTCCGGCATGAAGGTGGAGATGAAGTAATAGGAGTGATCATAGCCGGGCTGCATCCGGATCGAAGCCGGAATGCCTGCCTTCTTGGCGGCCATGACCAACAGACCCGTTTTCAGCTGCTCGTGGAGAAAATTGTCCGCGTCACCCTGATCGACCAGCAGGTTGGGAAGCCGGGCGCCGTCCTCGATCAGGGCGCAGGCATCATAGGCGCGCCAGTCCGCCTTGTCGGATCCCAGATACCCCCCCAGGGCCTTTTCGCCCCACGGGCAGTTGAGCGGACTGACGATCGGCGAAAATGCACTGACCGACCGGTATTGCCCGGGATTGCGCAGCGCTATCGTCAAAGCGCCGTGCCCGCCCATCGAATGCCCGGTAATGCCCTGCCGGTCCATGTCGACCGGAAAGTGTTCTGCCAGCAGTGCCGGAAGTTCCTGCTCGATATAGCTGCGCATCCGGAAATTCGCCGACCACGGCTCAACCGTCGCATCAACATAGAAGCCCGCGCCCTTGCCGAAATCATAACCGTCATCGTCGGGAACGTCATCCCCGCGCGGGCTGGTATCCGGCGCGACGAAGATAATGCCGTGCTGGGCACAGGCCTCCCGGAACTCTCCCTTTTCGGTAACATTGGCATGGGTGCAGGTGAGGCCCGACAGGTACCACAGCACGGGCAGCCTGGCCCCTTCGGGATGATCCGGGACGAACACAGAGAAGGTCATCGGCGTGCCCGTGGCTTCACTGTGATGGGTATAGACGCCTTGCGTGCCGCCGTGGCTGCGATTGGTGCTGATCCGTTCCATGCGACCGGCTTTGGCGCGCAGCTGCCGTCTTGGCAACTTCAATCAGAACATGGGAGAGGAGGGAGGATGGTGGACGCACTAGGGCTCGAACCTAGGACCCGCTGATTAAGAGTCAGCTGCTCTACCAACTGAGCTATGCGTCCACTTTCCTGCGTTGCCGCTGGTCCCGATTCGCTCGGGAGCGCCCCCTATAGCGGCTGATTCTGAGGAGGGAAGGGGTTTTTATGGCTTTTCAGCCCGAGAGGGTGCCGCCCCGTCTGCTCCACCGATCAACCGCCATGATCGTCCCGATGCAGATCATGTTGGTCATCAGCGCCGATCCGCCATGGCTGATCCACGGCAGCGGGATACCCACCACCGGGGCAAGGCCCATGACCATCAGCGTGTTGATGGCCATGTAGAAGAAGATCGTGAAGGTCATCCCCGCCGCCAGCAGGCTCGAAAACCGGTCGGGAGCGCGGCGGGCGACAGTCAGGCCCCAGCGAAACACCCACAGAAATACGCCGAGTACGAAAATGCCGCCCGCGATGCCCCATTCCTCGGCCATGGTGGCAAAGGCAAAGTCGGTGTGTGCTTCGGGCAGGTATTCCAGGTGGCTCTGGCTGCCATTGCCAAACCCCTTGCCCCAGAACCCGCCTGAACCGATCGCGATCTTGGACTGGGTGATGTGATAGCCGTCACCCAGCAGATCCTTCTCCGGTTCCAGAAACACGAATACGCGTCGCCGCTGGTAATCATGCAGCAGGGTGAAGAATGCTATCGGTGCGATGGCTGCGGCAGCGGCTCCGGCGCCGATGAACCAGCGCAGTGGCAGCCCTGCCAGGAATATCACCACGACCGCCCCGGCAGCAATCGACAGGCCGGTGCCAAGATCGGGCTGGATGATCACCAGCAACACCGGCACCGCAACCAGCGCCCCAAGCGGGATCAGCGATCGCCAGTTGCGGGTCATGGCCGGCGGCAGATTGTCAAAGAAATAGGCGAGAGTGAGAATGATGCCGGGCTTCATCAGCTCGGACGGCTGCAACTGCATGAAGCCCAGGTTGATCCAGCGCTGGCTGCCGCCCCGTACCGCGCCGAAGGCATCGACAACCAGCAGCAGCGCAACCAGCACGCCGTAGGCCGGGTAGGCCAGCGATTTGAACAACTCGCGCGGCAGGCGGGAAATTACGAAGGCCATGGCGAGGAACACCAGAAAGTGAACCGTGTGGAGCATGGCCCACGGGCTCAAATGGCCACCGGCCGCTGAATAGAGCACCACCGATCCGAATGTGTTCAGGGCAAACAGCGGCAGCAGGACGTGCCACGGTTCACGCGCGATCGCTTCGGGAATGATCCGGCGGCTCACTGTGGGGCCTGCGATGACGAGGGGGCGGGGGTTGGCGACGGTGCGGCCGGGGTCGGCGAGGGGCCGGGAGCAGTCGGCGCAGAAGACCGCTGCGGCGCAGGTGCTTCTTCCGCGCGCTGTTCCGTCCCTTGCGTCCCGGAATTCTCGGTGGCGGCTTCGGTATTGTCGGCTTTGGTGATCGCCGCCTTCACCGCTTCCTCATCGCCCACCTTGGGTGCGGACGTGCCATACTTGGTCACGAACGACCGGTACTTTGCCTCCATCCGCTGCGCAGGTGTGCCGCCCCAACCGGCTTCCAGGCTGTGCAGCGTGGCCAGCGCCCGGGCCGGATCGAACAGGAAGGTCATAACATCCTTGGCGATCGGGGCAGCAGCGCGCGCACCGAAGGTGCCATGCTCGACCACCACGGCCATCGCGTAGCGCGGGGCATCGGCGGGCGCATAGCAGACGAACAATGAGTGATCGCGAGATTTCCAGTCACCCACATGACCGCGTGCGACCAGCGCCCGGACCTGCGCCGTGCCGGTCTTGCCGGCCAGTTTTACACCGTTCAGGTCGATGCGAACGCCGGTCCCGGTACCCGCACCATTAACCACCCGGAACATGCCATCATGCGCAACCGCGATCTGTTCGGGGGTAAACGGCAAATCCGGTCCCAAGGGCTTGGGGCGTCCATGGATCAGTGACGGGGTGAGATTTTTGCCCGAAGCGATCCGTGCGGTCATTACGGCCAATTGCAGTGGAGAAACCGAAACATAGCCTTGGCCGATCGAGGCGTTCAGCGAATCCGCCGCGCTCCATGGCTGTTTGTAGCGGCGCATCTTCCAGGCAGCATCCGGAACGGTGCCATAGCGCTGCGCGGTTCCCGGAAGATCGAACTCCTGGCCAAGACCCAAGAGCTTGGCGACAGGCGCAATCGCGTCGTAGCCGACGCGGTGCGACATGGCCCAGAAATAGGTATTGCAGCTGTGCTCGATCGCCTGACGCATGTTGACCGAACCATGGACCGCGTCGCACCTGAAGAACCGGCTGCCGAGCCGATAGCCACCCGGGCAACCGATCCGCTCCTCCGGGTCAACCCCATGCTGCTGCAACGCCAGCGTGACCATGGGCTTGACGGTTGATCCCGGCGGATAAAGGCCGCGCACTGCTTTGTTGAGCAACGGGATATGATCATCCTCGTTCAGCATTTTCCATTGCAGACGGCCGATGCCGCCCGCAAAGGCATTGGGATCAAATGCCGGCATCGACACCTCGGCAAGGATCGCCCCGTTGTGGCAATCGATCACCACGACAGCTGCCGATTCCAGCCCGATCCGCCGCGCGGCATAGTCTTGTAGCGGGGCATCGATGGTAAGCTGGATTGGCAAGCCAGGAATATCGTCGCGGTGTTCCAGATCCCGCACGAACTTGCCAGTTGCAGTCACTTCCACCCGCTGCGCGCCAGGTTGCCCGCGCAAGATCGGTTCATAGTGCTTTTCCAGCCCGTCCTTGCCCAGCTTGAAGCCGGGTGTGACCAGCAGCGGGTTGCGTTCCTTGTCATAGTCCTTGGCCGTGGCCGGACCGACATAACCAATCAGGTGCGCTACCGACGGCCCGGTCGGGTACCAGCGCGTGAAGCCCTGGTGGGCCACTACACCGGTCATTTCGGGCAAGCGTACCAGCACCCGATCGAATTCCTTGGGCGCCAATCCGGAGATGACCTCTATCGGCTGATAGCCGTGCGCTTTTTCCAGCTTGTCCTGCAGATCCTGCGTTCGCACCGCATCGAACCCCAGCAAGCGCGTCAGCTCTGCAAGAGTAGCATCCTTGTTGACCAGACGCTCAGGAATGATGTCGATCCGGAATTCGGTCCGGTTCGAGGCAAGATGCGCGCCCTTGCGATCAAGGATCACCCCCCGCCGCGGCGGTATCAGCGTCAGGTTGACGCGGTTGCTTTCCGAGGCAGTCGCGTACTTTTCCTTCTGAACCAGTGCGATCCAGCCCTGCCGCGCTGCCAGCAAGATCCCGACGCCGGCTTGCAAGCCGCCGATCAGAACCGAGCGGCGCTCGAAACTGTTCTTGAGTGTCCCGGAGCTGACGTGATCGGATTCGCCGAACATTGTGTCAAAGCTTCCGCATCGGCACCAGCCGGAACCGGTCAACGGCCCCAACCAGTCGTGCGACCAGCGGATAGGCAAGGATCGACAGCACCAGCTGCGGCAGGATCATCCCGGGGGCGGGGGCTTCGCCAAGATTTGCAAGCAGCTGCCCTGCCAGCAGATAGGTCGTAATGATCGCGCTGGCGCTCAACCAGTTCAGAAGAATACCGCGCCAGGGGAACCGAACCTCAAGAATATCAA
>JAFLDC010000227.1 GCA_017302775.1 Sphingomonadales bacterium | reverse complement strand
TGCCGGCCGGATGACCGCCCTGGGCTGTATCAGGCTTTTTCCAGGGTGCACTGCAGTGGGTGCTGGTTCTGGCGGGCGAAATCCATCACCTGATTCACTTTGGTTTCAGCGATCTCATAAGGGAATATGCCGCAAACTCCCACCCCACGCTGGTGAACGTGCAGCATAACCCGGGTCGCCTGCTCCAAATCCATATTGAAGAAGCGCTTCAATACCATCACCACGAATTCCATCGGGGTGTAATCATCGTTCAGCAGCAGCACTTTGAACTGGCTGGGCTTCTTGGGCTTGGCACGGGTCTTGGTGGCGACGCCAAGCTGATCCTGCCCGCCCGATTCTCCATCATCGCCGGAAGTTCCGGCGGCGCGTTCACGCATGGGGCGGTTGACGGAGAAGCTGTGCATGGAACCGAAATATCGCAATTGATGGGCCAAGGACAAGGGGGCGCGCGATAAAGCGAAGGGCCGGACAGCGCAATGACGCTGACCGGCCCTGCAATGTGGCTCGCGATCTGGCGGGGAGAGGGTGGGCGCCCGACCGCGAGGAACGGCTGCCTTAGGCGGCCTTCTTGACCTTTTCGATCGCCAGGCTGACGCGGTTCTGGATCGGTGCGAAAGCTTCGCCAGCGATCTTCACAACCTTTTCCGAGTTCTTCGAACCCGAAGCAACGGCGGCATCAAAGTTACGGCGCAGGATTTCACCCTGCAGCTTGAAGAAGTCAGCCGGGCTCTTGACGGCTGCAAACTGCTTCATATCGGCCTGGACGGTTTCAAAAGCGGTCTTGGCTTCCGCCACGTAGTCCTTGCCGAGATCCTGCATGCCAGCCGCAAGCACCTTGCCCGATTCAACCAGGGCTTCGACATTGCCCTTGGTAAATTCACCGGCTTCGCTGGCGAGAGCCTGGCTCTTTTCGAACGCAGCCTTGGCGCGGTCCTGCGCTTCGGTCATCGCGTCCTTCACCTTGGCGGTGAAATCTTCAGTCACGTTCTGAGTCTTGGCCATGATGGTATCCTTGAATGAAGAGGTAGGAGCAGCAGCCGCGGTGACTTTTTTAGACGCGGTAGCTTTAACGGTCTTGCGAGCGGCGACCGGCTTGGCGGCAACCTTCTTTGGTGCTGCCGGCTTTTTGGCGACAGGCTTGGCAGCCTGCTTGGCAACGACAGCCTTGGCAGGAGCAGCAACCTTCGCCTCAACAGGTTTTGCGGTGGCGGTCTGCTCGGCCTTCACCGGGGTAGCGGCGGCAGCGGCGGCATAGGCCTTTTCCGCGGCGACTTCGGCTTTGGCGGTATCGATCTTCGCTTGGGTGGCATCAGCCATGATAAAATCCTTCACAATGACCCGGTCCGGAAGTCCGGCTCGGATTATGTTGCAGTGCACAAAATAGTTATTGCAACTGCGAAGTCAAGGATTTTTTGTGCAGTGCAGCATAAAGGAAATTTATCTTTATGCGTCAGCTATTTACCGCGCTTTTACATAGCGGCCAGGGGCGTCTTCAATCACCCTGTCGCCTTTGTGTCCGGGAACCCTGGCACCCTGGGCTGGCACTTCGGCGGCGTCTTGCTGGCGGATCCATTCAATCCAGTGCGGCCACCAGCTGCCGGGGGTTTCGCTGGCACCGGCCACGAAATCGGCGAAGCTGTCAGCTTGGTCCGGATTGGTCCAATATTGGTACTTGCGCGCGGCGGGTGGGTTGACCACCCCGGCAATGTGTCCTGATCCCGCCAGCACGAAGGTCTTCGGGCCGCGCAGGTGATGCATCAGCCGCCATACGCTGGCGGCGGGGGCGATGTGATCTTCGCGCCCGGCCTGAATATAGGCCGGGGTTTCGATCCGGGTCAGGTCAATCGGCGTGCCATCGGCCGAGAGGCTATCAGGCACCACCAGCTTGTTGTCGCGGTACAGGTCCTTCAGGTAGCTCATATGCCATTTGGCCGGCAGGTTGGTGACGTCACCGTTCCAGTGCAGCAGGTCGAACGCCGGATAGTCCCCGCCCAGGAGGTAGTTGTTGACCACGTAGTTCCAGATCAGGTCGTTGCCGCGTAGCAAGTTGAACGTGGCGGACATCACCCGCCCGTCAAGATAGCCGGTCTGCGCGGAAAGTTTGCTCAACGCTTCCAGCTGCTGATCGTCGATGAACACCTTAAGCTCGCCGCTCAGCTCAAAATCGACCTGCGCGGTAAAGAAGGTGGCGCTCTTGACGAGATCGGCCTGGTCGCGGCGGGCCAGCACGGCAAGCGCGGCGGCCATGGTCGTGCCCGCGACGCAATAGCCGATGGTGTGTACTGATGATACGCCAAGCCGGGCCCGAACCAGTTCCATTGCCTCGATCTCGGCGCGGATGTAATCGTCCCACACCACCTCGGCCATGGTTTCGTCAGCTGACTTCCACGAGACGACGAAGACCGTAAGTCCCTGTTCCACTGCCCAGCGGATAAAGCTCTTCTGCGGTGAGAGGTCGAGGATATAGAATCGATTGATCCATGGCGGAAAGATCACCAACGGTACGTCCAGCACCCGGTCGGTCATCGGGCTGTACTGGATCAACTGGTACAGCGGGGTTTCATGCACCACCTTGCCCGGGGTCGTCGCAATGTTCTCGCCCAAGGTGAAGGCCTGCGGGTCAACATGAGTTAACTGGCCGCGCCGGAGGTCGCCCAGCAAATGCTCAAACCCCTTGATCAGGCTTTCCCCCCGAGTGGCCAGCGCCTTTTCCATCACCAGCGGGTTGAGCATCGGGAAATGCGCTGGGCTGAGTGCTTCAACCAGGGTTCGCGCAGCAAATTTGAGCTGTTCATGCCGTGCCGGATCGCCAGGGTCGGCCGCTTCGGCCATTGCCATGACCTGTTCGGCCAGCATCAGATAGGTCTGGTGAACCAGCGCGTAAAACGGCTGGTCGCGCCACTTGGGATCGGAAAAGCGCCGGTCCTTGCGCGGCAGCTCAGGCTCGCCAGTCCTGCTCGCGTCGGCTCGGGGGCCGATCCCGTACTGGCCCAGCACGCTTTCCCATAGCGCCAGGCTGTCATTCCACAGGCGCTGCTGGGTTTCGGGGCTGGTTAGCGGCAAGGCCTTGAGCCAGCCCTGCATGATCCCGGTGAACCCGGCCGGGTCGCTGAGTACGGCGGGCAGTTTGGCCATGGCGCCCGCGGCTTGCTCGGCCTGGAATTCAAGCCACATCGATTGCAGCCGTTGCGAAACGGCACCCCATGCCGCCAGGTCCCCGCTCGGCACTTCGCCCGCCTGGGGAACGAACTGCTGAAACAACTGCTGCGGCGCGGTGAATAGCGCGCCAAGCAGATCGGCGGGGTCCTGGGGCTGGGTCATCAGATCCTTCGTTTCAGCGCGCTTTGCAGACGGCCGCTCCGGTGTGGCGGTAAACTGCGTCGAACTTGGGCATGTTATCAGACCGTTCGCCGAAATCGTAGCCCTGGCCGAGATAAAGCTGCATGCGCTGGTGGGAATTGGTGTCATCGCCGTCAAACAGCCAGATCAGCACATTCTGCTTGCCGGTGCCCCACTTGCCGTGGCCGCGCAGTTCTTCTTCACCATGCGCCCGCTTCATCAGAAAGCGGAACAGCACTGGGCCGCATTGGCCATTGTCCTTTACACTGACGCCGCAGAAATCCTTGCCGCAAGGGGCGATGTCGATCGTCTTGTATTCGCGCCCGCGGGTCGAGAACACCGAATCCTTATCGGCCACCTTCCAACGGCCCCAGAACGGGCTGCCGGATGCCGATGCGGAAGTTCCCGCTGCGGCAGGCTGGCTAGGGGTGGCGATTGCCACAACGGCAAGTGCCATGCTGGCAATCGACATAACGGCGGCGCGATGGAATAAGGCTGACATGACAAGCTCCTTTGGCAATCGAATTAACAAACACGAGCGTTTGCGCAAACTCACCACACTGGCGCTCGTAGCAGCAATCGGCCTGTTTGTAATCCAGACCGCTTGGAAAGCCCTGCGCGCGCCGTGGCTGGTCGAAGAGTTTCCAGACGCGCTTTACGTCAAGGTAGAGCTCATGCCTTGGATATTTCCGGCACACATGATCGCCGGTGGGCTGGCGCTGGTGATGGTCCCGCTGATGATCATGCTGAGCCGCCACCGGCGTTGGCACCGGCTGCTCGCTTGGGCGACTGTTCCCGTCGTGTTGGTAGCAGGTCTTACCGCCTTTCCCGTCGCCCTGATCGCCCCGGTAACGGCGGTTTCCGGCTGGGGCTTTGCTGCGCAGGGGGCCGTGTGGCTGGCCTTGCTGGGCACCGGGATCTGGCATGTGCGGCATGGCCGCCTGGCGCAGCATCGCCGAGCCATGTTGCTGATGGCAGCGACAACATCCGGGGCGGTGTTTTTCCGGATTTACCTGGCATTGTTCGCGTTGGTCGGCCATCCGCGCGACTATCGGGTGTTCTATGCCGCCGATGCCTGGTTGGCCTGGACCTTGCCGCTCGCGGCGATGGCCTTTTTTCTCAAATGGTCTGGCGCTAAACCCAGTAATCCCCAATAAGGCTGATTGCGCGCTGCATTTTGGCGCGCCTCATCAGGAAAGGTGCAATGTCCGAAGAATTTTACCGCATCAAGCGCCTGCCGCCCTACGTCATCGCCGAAGTCAACGGCATGCGGGCAGCGGCGCGGGCCGCGGGTAGGGACATCATCGACCTGGGGATGGGTAATCCTGATCTTCCGCCGCCGTCGCACGTGATCGACAAGCTGTGCGAAGTGGCCCAGAAGCCTGACGCGCATGGCTATTCCGCGTCGTCGGGAATTCCGGGCATCCGCAAGGCCCAGGCAAATTACTATGCGCGGCGGTTCGGGGTGGACTTGGACCCTGAAAATGAAGTGGTGATGACCATGGGCTCGAAGGAGGGCCTTGCCAGTCTGGCCACGGCGATCACCGCGCCGGGTGATGTGGTGTTGGCGCCGAACCCAAGCTACCCGATTCATACGTTCGGCTTCATCATTGCCGGAGCCACGATCCGGTCAGTCCCTACCACTCCGGACGAAGCCTATTTCGCCGCGCTGGACCGGGCGATGGCGTTCACCGTGCCGCGTCCATCAATCCTGATTGTCAACTATCCGTCCAATCCTACTGCCGAGACGGTGGACTTGGCATTCTATGAACGGCTGGTGGCCTGGGCAAAGGACAACAAGGTCTGGATTCTGTCAGATCTGGCTTACTCCGAACTCTATTTCGACGGCAATCCGACCCCATCGATCCTGCAGG
>JAFLDC010000226.1 GCA_017302775.1 Sphingomonadales bacterium | reverse complement strand
GCAGGCCAAGGGTGACGGCAGCGGCAAAGTGACGCTGGCGACGAAGAAGGTCACCGCCAATGATGTCCGCGCGATGCGCAGCGGGATCATGCCGCAAGCCGACTATACCGCACTGGAAGTGCGCGATACCGGCAGCGGGATAGCGCCCGATCACCTCGGCAAGATCTTCGAACCGTTCTTTACCACCAAGGACCAGGGCAAGGGCACCGGGCTGGGGCTCTCCACGGTTTACGGTATCGTCAAGCAGTCGGGCGGATTCATTTTTGCGGACAGCGAAGTTGGCCGGGGCACCACCTTCACCGTATATCTGCCGGTGCACCATGCCGACCCGACCAGCATCGCGCCGGCGAAGGTTGAGCCGGCTACGCCGGTTCAACAGTGGTCCGGGGGCGGGCGTATCCTGCTGGTCGAGGATGAGGACATGGTCCGCGCCGTGGCCGAACGGGCGCTGACCAGAGCCGGTTACACGGTAAGCACCGCCAGCGACGGTGATGAAGGGCTTGAAATTGTTGAGGGCGGGGCGGAGTTCGACATGGTCGTTTCCGATGTGGTCATGCCAGTGATGGACGGACCCAGCATGGTCCGCGAAATCCGCAAAACCCGGCCGGATATGCCAGTGCTGTTCATGTCGGGCTACGCCGAAGCTCAGTTGCGCCAGGAAATTGACATCGCCGAAGTGGAATTCCTGGCCAAGCCATTTACCGTGCAGCAGATTACCGACAAGGTCGGCGCGGTGCTGTCTGCGGCAAAGGGTTAGGCGGGGCCGGCTTTCGTGGCCGTTCCGGACCGCTCAGCTTGGCAACTGGCTGAGCAGTTCCGCATAATCCGGTCGCTTCAGCCCCAACCGTCCAAGCGGCGCGCCAAGCAGTCCGCTCATCAAGACGGCCTGGATCTGCTTGCCCGGCCAGAACCGTGATGCCGGGGCGAACAGATGATCGCGAACCCAGGCCGGGGCAGCGGCGTTGGACTGATACAGCGGGGTGAAGAACGCAGTTGCCGCCTGGTACAGACTGACATGCAGCCGCCGCAACTGGATCGCTTGCGCTGGGACCTCGAACGGATCGCCGGTCAGCCGCAGCGCCTCGGATACCGCCCAGGCGTCGAGCAATGCCATGTTGGCGCCCTGGCCAAGTTGAGGGCTGGCGGTGTGCCATGCATCGCCGATATGGACCAGCCGAAGCTGCGCCGGGGCCGCCAACGATCGGTGTGCATACCGTGCCATCGTAAGCTGGGCGGGGTCGGTGATCTGCTCGGTCAGTGTCATGCAATCGGGCCACAACTGCGCCACCTCATCGCGCCAGGCGTCCAGCCCGCGATCCAGCCAGCCGGCATAGCCGCCAGCGGGGAGCGACCAGAACAGCGCCAGTTCCTCGCCGCTTCCGGGGCGGGTGCCGGTCGGCAATACGCCGATCATCTCACGGGCGGCGCGGTAGCGTTGCTCCAGGCGATCGCGTCGGAACGGCCCGTCAGCGGGCCAGGGCAGGGTGGCCCACAGCGCGCCAAACGGAAGATCCCTGCCGCAGGGAGCGGCCAGTGGGGTGTGAAGGCCCAGTGCATCGACCACCAGGTCAAATGGTCCGGCGGGCTCCTGGCCGGAAAACTCCAGCCAGCGGCCGGATGAGTCGGTACGGCTGCCAGTCACGGCATGATCGGCGCAAATCGTAATGCCGGCTTGCCTGACAGCTTCGAACAACAGGTCGAACAGGCTCGCCCGGTGAATGCCGAGGCCCACGCTGGGCGGACCGGGCAGTTCCGCATAACGGGCATCAAGCACCGTCCGGCCCGACTGGCACAGGCCGTAAAGCCGCTCGATCACTGCCCCGCGCCGCATGGCGTCAAGCGCCAGGCCAAGTTTATGCAGAACCGCCATACCGGTCGGCTGAATCATCAGGCCCGAACCGAGCGGCTGCGGTGCTGCAAAGCGATCGCACAGTGTGACGGCGTGGCCATCACGCGCCAGCAGCAAGGCGCATGTCAGTCCCGCCGGTCCGCATCCTGCAATCGCGATCGTGAAGTGCCCCACGCAGCGGTCATATCCGCATTGCAAGGCGGCGACCAGTTGACAGCAACAGATTGTCACGCCGCCGCCGTGGGTTTTCAACCGACGAATTGCGATGCGCGATTGCTTACCCCGGCGGGCAATGACACTTCGCCTGTTCCACAAGCTGATCGGTGCGAATTACCCTCCGCTTGGCTTGTGGGCCATGAAATGCGCCATTTCGCGGTGTTCCAAAAATGTTTCGTTCCCCCCTTGTTCCAAAAGAACAAATGCGATACATCGAGTCACACGTTGACCTGATCGGTCGGCTGGTTACGCAAGGGGAACTGCAATGGCTGCTCAACTCAAGCTGATTCAGGAAGGCAAGGAAACCATGGACCGTCAGAAGGCGCTCGAAGCGGCGCTGGCCCAGATCGATCGTGCATTTGGCAAAGGCTCGGCGATGAAGCTGGGCTCGAAGGAAGCAATGGAGGTCGAGGCGATCTCCACCGGCTCGCTCGGGCTCGACATCGCGCTGGGCATCGGGGGACTGCCTCGCGGGCGCGTTATCGAAATTTACGGCCCGGAAAGCTCGGGAAAAACCACGCTGGCCCTGCATGTCATTGCCGAGGCGCAGAAGAACGGCGGCACCGCAGCCTTCGTCGATGCCGAACACGCGCTTGATCCGGTCTATGCCAAGAAGCTGGGCGTAGACATTAATGAACTGATCGTTTCACAGCCGGACACGGGTGAGCAGGCCCTGGAAATCGTCGATACGCTGGTCCGCTCCAATGCGATCGATGTGTTGGTGGTCGATTCGGTGGCTGCGCTTGTCCCCCGTGCCGAAATCGAGGGCGAGATGGGCGATAGCCACGTCGGCCTGCAGGCCCGCCTGATGAGCCAGTCGCTGCGCAAATTGACCGGATCGATCAGCCGCTCGCGCTGCATGGTGATCTTCATCAACCAACTGCGCATGAAGATCGGGGTGATGTATGGCAACCCGGAAACCACCACCGGCGGCAACGCGCTCAAGTTCTATGCTTCGGTGCGGCTCGACATTCGGCGCACCGGACAAATCAAGGACCGTGACGATATCGTCGGCAATGCCACCCGCGTCAAAGTGGTCAAGAACAAGGTCGCACCGCCGTTCAAGCAGGTCGAATTCGACATCATGTACGGCGAAGGCATTTCCAAGATCGGCGAAATCCTTGATCTTGGGGTCAAGGCCGGGATCGTTGAGAAATCGGGTGCATGGTTCTCCTACGATAGCATCCGGATCGGCCAGGGGCGTGAAAACTCCAAGACCTACCTGAAGGAAAATCCCGAAATCTGTGACCGGCTGGAGGCTGCGATCCGCGGCCAGACCGAAGGTCTCGCCGGGGAGATGATGACCGGCCCTGACGCGGAGGACGACGTCTGATCCCTGAGAGCTTCCGGCATGGCGGGCCGCCCGCCTGACATGCCGGGACTGAACGGAGGGTGCCCCTTGTTCCCCGTATCCCAAGGGGGCACCCTCCAAACCACAGACCGGCGTGGCAGGCCTGCCCAGGCTGCCGCGCCGGTTTTGGTTACAAGCCAGGAGCAGGTTGCGCAGGGTGTCCCGACCTGGGGCAGGTGCAACACATCCACACCCTCGCGCACACCGATGTGTAGGATGGCGCCTGTACCGGAGGCCAGCCATGATGCGCAGCACACGAACCGCTATTGCCCTTATCGCTGTAGTGGCTTGTACGGCAGGTTCGGCAAGCGCCACTATCCAGTCCGGTTGGCCGCTGCTGGCCTTCGACCGTTCCAGCGGCTGCGAGCTGGAGATTGCGGGTAACGGCCGCTTCATCGAAATCCGCGCCAGCGGTCTGATTCCCGGCGAAGCGCTGCAATTTACTTTGCGCAACGGGGATATGAAGCCCATCGCATGGCAAGTCTACGCGGCGCCAAGCGGTGCCTGGCGTCACGTCTACATCCCATTCCGCTTCAATCGTGACGGCGGGACGGTCGCTGTCCACATTGCAGCGTCGCGGTGTTCACTGATGGCCTCGGTGCCATGGTCACGGCAGTTTCGGACCATCGAGTGAACGTCTCAGGCGGCTTCGCTTGCCCTCGCTTTGATCGCTTCCTCGGCGTGCTTGCCACCCAGCTCCGCCAGATGATCGAACTGGGCCGTAAAGCTGGCCAGACCCTGACTGAGCGAGCGCAGTTCTGCATCAAGCCCCGGCAGTGATGCTTCAGGCAGCAAGGCTTCGACCCGCTCCCAGCGCGGCCATTGCGGATGCGGTCCAAGCCCCAGAATCTGCCCGCGTCGTGCTGACAGCACCGACCCGGCGCGGGAACCTGTCCCACCGGGCGTGTCGATCATCACCCGGGCGACGGGTTCCAGCAGATAAGGCCCCGCTGCCGCCAGCGCCTCAGTCATTGCCATCCGCCCGGCCATGCGGAAGGCGAGTTCCGAACTGTCGACCGAGTGGAAAGAGCCGTCGGTCAGCGTGACGGCAACGTCGACGACCGGAAAACCGAGTGGTCCCCGCTGCATCGCATCGCATAGCCCGGCCTCGACGGCGGGGATGTACTGACGCGGGATCGCACCGCCGGTAATCCGGTCTTCAAACAGAAAGCCGCCGCCCCGCTGCAACGGGCGTACTTCGATGACGCAATCGCCGTACTGGCCGTGTCCGCCCGACTGCTTCTTGTGCCGACCGCGGGCACCAGCCGGCTTGCGGATCGATTCGCGGTACGCGATCCGTGGCGGCCTGGCGTCAACCGCCACGCCATAGCGGCGCTGCAGCCGTGCCAGCACGACCGCAAGGTGATCGTCATTGATCGCGCGCAGCACGGTTTCGTGGCTGGCGTCATCCTGGTGCCATTCCAGCGCGGGATCCTCTTCGCACAGCCGGTGCAGTGCGGTGGACAACTTCACGTCATCCTGGCGGTCGCGTGTAGTGATGGCGGCGGCGGCATTGCGCGGCGGGTAAGCGATCAGGCCTGCTTCGCCCACCGCGGCGCCTTTCCGGCTAAGGACCATGCCGCTTCTGGCCGAATCGATCTTGGCGACGGCAATGATATCGCCGCTTTGCGCCGATGGCTGTTTGGTGGCCTTGTCGCCCTGCATAAAAAACAGCGATCCGGCCCGTTCCGCAGCGCCGTTCGTGACCAGCTCGTCGCCTTCGTGCATCCCGTCACCGAGTATGCGGCCGAGCGCAAGGCGCCCCATCCCCCCGCCATTGCCAACTTTGAATACGTGCA
>JAFLDC010000225.1 GCA_017302775.1 Sphingomonadales bacterium | reverse complement strand
CACCATGGTCTGGATCTGGCGAGCGGAAAGCAGCGAAAGAGAAGAGATCCTCTTCCGGCACGCCGCCGCGCGCGCCGAATTGGAGAACGCGGAGCTGCTGGAACATGCGCGCGCGGCGTCGTCTTCGACCTCATGTGGGGTGCCGAGACCCTGGACGAGGTCGAAACCCGGAATACAGCCGCAGCAGTTGAGATCGCCAAGACAATTCGCGCGGACAAGGACCTTGTTGGCAAGTTCCGCCTGCACATGACCAGCACTCGTTCCCACGCGAAGCTACTCCTCGTCGACACGGACGAGGGCGACTGGATCGCTGCTGTCGGGTCGTGCAACTGGCTCTCATCCCCATTCCGATCTACCGAAGTCACTGCAGTTCTAAGAGATCCGGCCGTAGTCGCTGACGTCGCGCTCATCCTCCAGCGCCTCGTCGGTCGGCGTGGCCTCGCCGACGACATCGCCAACGAGATGGGGATCGTATCGCGTGATTTGCGTAAGCTGACATCTCGGCCCGGACCTGCAGAGATCACGCTTATAGTTGGCAGCGACCACGACTCTATTATGCGCGAGATCAGCGGCCGGGCTGGCGAGCGGCTCGTCATTGGGAGCAACCGACTAGGTTCGACAGCCCGACCGGGCGTCGTCATGCAAGGGGAAGCAGCCGTCCAGCGTGCAAAAGTCGACGTGACCCTCCTTTACTCCATCCCCTCCGGCCCCCTTAAAAACCGGCACGCTCGCAAGCTCGCCGAGGAGGCTGCGCAGAATGGGGTGCAGCTCGTCAAGACGAAGACTATCCCTCTGCATGGGAAGTTTGTGGCTGCGGACGACGATGAAATCGTCGTCACCAGCTTGAACTGGGCCTCGGCGGCCAGCGATCCCGACCTGCCCGAAGGCGACGTCGGAGTCAGGATCCGCCTAAGCGGCCTCGCCGGGCACGCCGTCGGCGCTCTTGAAGGGATCTACCCGGAAATCACCGGCATATCTGAGCGCGAGCCGTAGATCACAATCCTTAGGGTGCCCGCGATCAGCGCGGCGCGGCAGCCTCGCCGGACCTTAGCTCCAATCCTGCATCAGTTGCACGACAGGAGAGGCGTAAAGCAACGCGAATGCCCGAAATCCGCTGGACCACTAACCACCAACGATGGCATGCTGAGCCCGCTTGCATACTCCCTGCTAGATGGGAGCGGAGGGTCGGAAATTGGGAAATGCCGCTTGGCGCGGCAACAACCGCAACGGGGGCGCGAAGCCGACCATGGAACGGCAGGAAGTGAATTCATATCGCTCCGCATAGGCGTCTAGAAAACTCGGGTCATTTCAATTAGCGAAGAAATCTGAGCACAAAAAGCAGGACTGCCGCGCCGAAGATAAACCAACCCCATCGAGTTTCTCTTTTCGGTGGAGGTGCAGATCTAGGAGGCAGCGCCAACTTCGGGTGCGGCGATGAACCTGAGCCTTGTCGGATCTTGTCCAAAATTGCTCGGTTTTTCGACTGCGGTGCCGTTGGGAGGCGTGTGCGGCCCTGAGATTGAGTCCCGCTGGGGCGCGGTTGTGAACCCAAGCCATCAAGAATAGCCCGGTTGTCGGGC
Source organism: Sphingomonadales bacterium (assembly GCA_017302775.1). The sequence continues at coordinate 3,635 of JAFLDC010000225.1, read as the reverse complement.
GCCGTCGTGCCTCTTGTGGGCATGGGGCTTCTTAGACGGTGGCGCGCTTCTGTCTCCGTGATCGTGCGCAGTTGGCTATTTGACGTTATGGTAATCGAAAGCGACGTGCCGTAGCGGCCGGAATACGCAGGATCGACCAGACCTTGAACGCTTAACCAATTTCCAACCCACGCCGCCGACGGCGTACCAGATAATTTTGCTAGCCCCTCACTCCAAATGTTTAGCTTCACTGATTGCCGTGAGTCATTGAAGAAGACGAAGCAATAGGGCTTTCCGTATTTTGTCCTGGCCGAATGAACCTTTGTAATTCTTCCAACAAGCTCGATTCGATTGCCGACTTGCTTCGCAACTAAGGCGAAGTTGGCTGCATCCACAACGTCATATGCGCCAACGTATGCCGCTGCCTTCTTCGCCTCTTTTGCCACCGTGGGTGGCCGGATAATGATCGCGGCGGCCGGGATGTTCTTGGCGGCAAGAAAATCTTCAAGCGTCGGAACGCTCTTGACCGGTGCCGTGCAAATGCTCGCTAGATTGGTGGTGTCACGCGCCAGCGACGGAATCGCCTTTAGGTCAGCGAAAGCCGGAGAGCTCCCCGGATCGATGAAATCGTTCGCTGTCAGAATTATGTTCTCGCCATTAGAGTATTTCGCAAAAAGATTCGAATCATGGACAATTGCTCGAAGACTTAGGTCGATGACAATGAACGAAAATCGGTCCATGTCGGGGCCGAATTCTGCGGCGGATCGCTTCGGATGTTGAAAATGTTTGTGTCCAAGTTCAGCGCCCTGACCGACTACCATCGTCGGCACATAGATACCGTCATAATCGATGAGCTTCAGGTCCGACTTGACCAGCACGTTGCCGTTCTGAAGGTCACCGTGGGCAAGCCCTTTCGACCGCAGAAACCGTTCAACTTCGGCGAATTGCTGGCGGAGGCGTTCGATCCGACTCTTGTCGGAATAATTGTCTTCAAGGAATGACCCAAGCGTGTCGCCCTCCACCCAATCCATTTTCACGATTGGGTAGCGTTTGCCGTTCACCAGAATACCAGTGGACTGGTATTCGAACCCAACGAAGTAGGAACCACCTGCCGTCCGCAGTCCTTTGTCCACGTGCCCATACCGGGCTTCTAGGCCCTTGGCTTCTTTGTGAAAGCACCGGATCGCGAACTTCCGACCTTGTGACGTTGCCGTGTAGGTGAGCGCGAATCCGCCACCAAGTGCGATGGGAAGGCCCATGCCGTTTGTGGCAATCTTCGCCGCCTTCAACATCGGGTCGCTGAATGCGGTCTGCGGATGCTGAACCGCGTCGTTGTACTGGTCCATCGTCGGATAGGCGGACACGGTGCACCCCTTAGCCGATCACCAAAAGGGTGGTGTCATCCCGACGCATTGTGCCGTCGGCGCGTGCTTCTTCGACCAAAGCGACGAATTCTGCGCGCGTTTGAAGGGCTCGTAGTCGGGCCATCCGCTCGGGCCGATCCGTTAGCAGCCAAGCACCTATGGCGTCGGTCATGCAGAACAGCTTCGACTTGCCGTTGAGGTGCCAATGCGTCATCAAGTCGGTGCCAAGGATAGCCGCGTTCCTGTCGTGAATAGTCGAAAGCAATAAGGGGTTTGCGCGGAACTGGTCCGGTTCGCTGTAGGGGAAGGTGGCGCGAATCTCGCTACGATCGTCCAGCACGGCAAGCGAGTCGCCAATGCCCAAGATGGAAACGCCGTCAGGCCCGAGCTGCAGCCCCAATAGCGTCGCGAAGCTGCCACGGTCGAAAGCGGCTTGGGCGCTCCACGACATTGCTGCCCGGTCAAATCCCAAATGATAAGTGCCAATAGCATGGGCCAGCCATGCTTCATCGATCACCGGCCGCCGCACGTAACGAGCAACCAGGATACGCGCCCATCGGCGAGATGCGAAGGACTCCGACGCGCCATCGCTGACCGCGAAGACGCCCTTAACATTGGCGCAGGCGGTGGCGTCTTCGTTTAGGTGGGGCTCCGAGACCTGCTTCCCCACAGTCCAGCGATGTAGGACGCGCATCGCATCACCGCAGGTTGCTTGCGCGCGTGCCTATGTCGAAGAAGTCCACGATGGCCTCATAGCCTGCCTTGTAACCAAAGAAGCGCGACTCGCTGCTGACGGAGTCGTATCCTTTGTCCCTAGCAACTTGGACGAGGTGTCCTGGGAAGGCGCTGGACATACGGAACAGTAGTCGACCGTATTCATCAAGGCCGCTATCTGAAGAAGGGAACACCACCGGCTGGCCACCCGCAGTAGAGATATGCAGGTTGAAGAGTAGGCATGTGCCGTCGCTGGTGGACATCTGCTTAAGAGCATCCGCAATTGCCGATGGATCGCCGTCCGTCGAAGCGCCATCCGTCACGTGAATGATGGTGGGCGGATAGGACGACGGGTGCGCGTCACACCATTCCACAATGGCTTCCGCCGCAGTCCGCATGGCGGCTGTCATGGGTGTTCCGCCCGAACTTGTCGGATCAAACCAAACAGGGAACTTCGTCGGCTGGTCTACTAGTCCGCCAGCACCATCAGGCACGCGCTTCACGCGCTCTTCGATCCGCAGCGGATTAGCTTCAATGTCAGATAATGGATGCAGGATTTTTCCGCTAAGCGCACCAGCGAAACCAGACCGTACCGAGTCTCCGTAAGCGATGACTCCTACGTCAAAGTAATTCCGAACGCCGTCAGATCGTGTGCATCGAATGATAAGCTGATAGAGAGTTTTGTTCAAAACGTCAGCGACGAATTGCGCCTTTGTCTGTTCTGTTTCCATCCTCTCATCCATAGATCCGGACTGATCAATGATAAAAAGGAAGGCTGTTGGGCTCGTTCTGCTGATTTCGGCCGCGTACATTGACATGTCCTCTGTTGGATTTCGTTGCAATACACTAAATTAAAAACAATCATTATTTGTCTTCAGAAGATAATTGTCTGAATTGTTTATTCTGCAGCCACCATCATCTGGATTGTGCTCAGGGATGGAAGCTGGCAATCATCTCCTTGGTGACATCTGTTGGATAACACAACGGCGTTGCGCCCCCCGGCCGTGACCACGCTGATCTCTTGCCGCATGATCTGCCAGAGCGATCCGTGTTATATGGACACGCGCAAGGACGGCTGAGCCGATATTCAGCGACAGAGCGCTGGATTAGCATGGCAACAATTGCTGCTTCGGACAATCCCTTCTCTTTCTTGGTGGGGTTTGTGGCCTGCTCGTATGGCTTGTTCTTGCTGAGACGAGATGCGAGAACCCAGCCAACCTTTTGGGAAATGGAGTGTTTGACCCGCACCCATCTATCTTGCCTATCCACCTCATAAACGAGAAAGCCCTCGTTCAAGCGATCAATGATCTGCCCGTCTTGTCTGGGATCAGCGCGAAACGGTACGCGCTTGCCCCTGACATAAAGTTCTATAGCCTCAGACTTTGCCGTTTGCTGTGACCGTGCTTCAGCTGGGGGGGGCGCGATTTGAGTTGGTGGGGCAGGGCTCGCAGCGTCTGCAGGAATAGAAATGAGCTGCGCGGGCATGCTCGATGAGGCCGGCTTTTTGCCAGATGAACTGAAGATAGCTAAGACTAGCGCGCCTAGGAGTATGAAAAATGCATACTTCATATGTGAACA
>JAFLDC010000224.1 GCA_017302775.1 Sphingomonadales bacterium | reverse complement strand
GCGTTGCGTTGCACGCGGAGGAACAGTCGTGATCCCCGCATTCGCGGTCGGCCGGGCGCAATCGCTGCTCTATCACCTCTCCGTTTTGAAAAAGGCTGGTCGCCTGCAAGGCGTGCCGGTCTATCTCGACAGCCCAATGGCGATCAATGCTAGCGAGATCATGTGCGCGAACTCAGGCGATCATCGACTAACCCATGACCAATGCAAGGCAGCGTGTGCAGTGGCGCACTACGTGCGCGACGCGGAAGAATCCAAAGCGCTCACCGCCGATGAAAATCCGAAGATCATCATCTCGGCAAGTGGCATGGCAACCGGCGGGCGGGTGGTTCATCACCTGAGGCAATTCGCCCCGGATCCCAAGAACCTGCTGCTGTTTGCCGGTTTCCAGGCAATGGGGACCCGCGGTGCCGCGCTCGTCGCAGGGGCCACCTCAATCAAGATTTTCGGAGAGGAGGTCCCCGTACTTGCCGAAGTTGTCAATCTCTCGATGCTTTCGGCGCACGCCGATTGCAACGAGATCATGCGCTGGCTTTCGGCCATGCCGCACGCGCCGCGCAAGACCTTTGTGACCCACGGCGAAGCCACAGCCTCGACCAGTCTCGCCGCGCGAATCTCCAGCGAACTGGGTTGGGATTGCACCACTCCGCGACTGGGCAGCTGGGGTGACTTGGCGACTGTTTCAAGCGCTCGGCAATAATGTGGCCAATACGTATGTCGAGCAGGGACCCGGGTCCTTACTCCAAAGATCGAAGAAAGCATCTTCCCCACGAGGCCCGGGGACGGTCTCTCAAATCCTACGAAGGAGTCGAACATGCTCAAGAAGTCGCTCATCGCTTCGCTTGCCGCGATTACATTGCTGGGTGCGGCGCCTGCCCTGTCGCAGGGCATCGGCCACACCTGGTTCATGCGCGGAACCATCGTCCAGGTCGATTCCACCGGCACCGTCGTGTGCATCGGCAAGGCCGATGGTGCCGAGGTCGGACAGACGCTCGACGTGTACCGCATCGTGCGTCACCCCGGCCCGAGAAAGAGCCCCGGTCCGGACTATCACCGCCAGGACGTTGGCGAGGTCCGCATCGACCACGTCTTCGATGATCATTTTGCCCATGTCACGGTAACCAGCGGCAGGGTGCGGAAGAACGACATCGTCGAATTGAGGCGCAACCACTGATCGCCGGGCGATCCGAGTTCGGCGCCTGACGGGATCGTTGTTGGCCATTCGCGCCGAGTGGCCAGCAACCCCCTTCAGTAGTCAGACCGATCGGGATGGTTTGGCAGATGACGAGCGGTTCGAGGCAGAAGTTGCGCCCGCAGAAGGTGCAAGGCTTCGCCCGCTGAATTGGGACGGATGCCATGGCGAGCTTCAAGATTGGCGAATTTGCATCCGCTGCAGGCGTGAGCCGCGATACGATCCGGCATTACGAACGCATTGGCCTGCTGCCGGCAGCGTCACGCAATGGCGCAGGTTACAGAGTCTATGGTGATGCCGACCTCGAACGCCTGCAGTTCATTCGCCTCGCGCAAGAAACGGGTTTTTGCCTCGAGCACACTCGCCAATTGCTCGAAGCATCGACGGCAAACCAGGAACGAATAGTCGAACTTCTTCGCGTCACCCGAGAGAAGCTCGACGCGGCCAAGGGCAATGTCGATCGTCTCGCTCAGGTCGAACAAATCCTGGCCGATTTGTCAATCGAGCAGACCCTCACTGGGTCTCAACCCCTCTGGACGCGTTTCCGGACCGAAAGTCTCCTTGAGGGACGAGCCGGTTAAGACCCTTCACAAGACGAAAAACAAACAACCCCCGAGCAAGAAAGGACTGCAAATGTTGTACCGCAATCGAAGGACTCTGTCGTTGATTGGTGCCAGCCTGTCGCTAGCTGGCGCTCTCGCTCTGTCGGCATGCAACAGCAAAGACAACGAAGGCACCCCGGCGACTGCTCCAAGTGCTGCGGCTGCCGATACCGCAACTGCAACCGAAGATGCTGCGGCAGCCGCAAGCGAAGCGGCCGCGGCAGACGATATGCACAACCGGATGGAGCGTGACCAGCGCCAGGATGCGGATCACGACAGCATGCGCATGGGCCCGGGCATGAATCACCCAGCTTCCCCCACCCCTGGCGCGCAGCCGACCAACCAGAGCAGCTCGATGCCACCTGGAGCGATGCAGGACATGTGAGCGGCTCTTGCGCAGTCTGCCATGCCCAAACCGAAAGCTCGGCGCGCCCTGATCGCTCTAACTGCGTGTGTGCTGGCGTTGCCGGTGTACGCGCAGGAGAGCGACGAGCATGGCGCGCATCATCCGGGCGGTGCTGCGCCGACAGCCATGGCGACGCCTTCGGCCATGAACAGTGGCAGCAGTGCAGCAGCAAATGGCCAGCCCGCCGCGAAGGACGCAATGGCGTCCATGAAGAGCATGATGCAGGACATGATGGGCGGCGAGGGCGAACACGGTGGGAAAAATCGCCGCGGTCCGTTTTTTACTCAGCTGCTCAATTTTCCGGCGCTTTCAAACGAAGAGAAGCAGGCCCTCGCTGGCAAGGCGAACCAGCGCACCGCTGACGGCTTGACGCTGATCGATGCCGGGAACGCGGCGGCCATGCATGCGCAAACCCCGCAAGCGCGGCTCGATGCCGCCAGGCAATTGCGCGAAGGTCTCGATCTGCTGAAGAGCGGTGCGGCGGCGCAGGCCGCTCTTCAAGGCGAAGGTCAAGCTCCGCTGGCGGCTCAGAACTGGTTTCGCGAACAGCTGGGAATTGCGTCGCCGGTGTACGAAGGCGGCCAGCAACGGTTCGGTGTATCTGCTTCGCATCTTCTGCTCATGCTGTTCCTCGGCTTGGTCAGCGCCAGTCTGATCGGGCTTCAAATGCTCCGGCTTCGCCGCATCCGAAATCTGGTGGGAACGGCGAATACCGCGAACGGGCATGCTGTGGGCGTCCCGGCATCTGGTCTTCCCAAGTCATCGACACAGCTGGCTGGGACGCGAGCGCCGCCAACGCCGGCGCCCTCGCCAAAAACTGTCGCCGAGCCGACAGTATCCTCGCGCTCATCGAAGCGGTGGTCGGGCCAGTTAAAGGTAGTCCAGATCGTTCGCGAAACCCCCACGATCCAGACTTTCCGTTTGGCCGATCCCAGGTCGGATCGACTGCCGTTCGACTTTCTGCCCGGTCAGTTCCTCCAGGTTGAGGTTACGCCGGAGGCCGAGAAGACAGCGCGGCGATCTTACACGATTGCCTCCTCGCCGACACAGCGAGCTTATGTCGAGCTGACGGTCAAACGCGAAGAACAGGGCGCAGTGTCCAAGTATCTCCACGACCAGCTGGCGGTTGGCGATCTGCTCAAGGTGATCGGTCCCTTTGGCGAATTTACCTTCACGGGAACTGACGCTGAAAGCATTGTTCTCATCGCTGGAGGGGTCGGTATCACACCGATGATGTCGGTGCTGCGCTATCTGACCGACATAGCCTGGCCGGGGCAGATTTTCTTCCTCTATGGGGCGCGGTCAACCGAGGAATTTGTCTTTCGCGACGAGCTGGAGCGGCTTGAGCGGCGCTTTGCCAATCTTCACGTCATGGCTGCTATGCAACGGTCTGCCGGCACCGTCTGGCTTGGACCGGAAGGACCGATCACCAAGGACCTGCTAAGCTCCGCCGTTCCGGACATCACCAAGCGCCGGGTCCACCTGTGCGGTCCGCCCGGGATGATGGCCGCCATGCGCGAACAGCTTGCGGAGCTTGGCGTGCCTGAGGCGCAGTTGCACACCGAGGCCTTCGGCCCAGCCTCGCTGCCGACCGATGCAACGGAGATCGCGGTCAAAGAGGCACCTGCAACTGCTGCGGCGAAGCGCACCGGATCTAAGCCGGCCGTGGCGCCGACAACGGTGACCTTCTCGATCTCTGGCGTATCGGCTCCGCTGCCTGCAGACGAGACCGTGCTGGAAGCCGCCGAAGAAGCCGGTGTCGAGATACCCTATGCCTGCCGGGTTGGCGAATGCGGTGTGTGTGTCACCAAGCTGCTCGCGGGAGAAGTCACGATGGAGGTCGAGACCGGTCTCGCTCCAGAGGACAAGGAGAAGGGCTACATTCTTGCCTGTCAGGCCAAGAGCGCCGGGCAGCCGCTGGTGGTGGAAGCCTGATGCGCGAGCGCGGCGATCTCCTGGTTGGCCTCATGGTCGTGTTCATCGTCCTTTTCCCGTTGGGATATCTCATCCACATCTCCCCTCGTTTCCCGGGTAGCCTCGCAGGCGGGATCACCGGCATCGCAGCGGCCGCGCTGATGCTGCTGACTTTGCCCTATGTGTTGGTCAAGCACGTCAAGTGGGCCGCCAACAAAACCGCGCGCTTCGTCAGCAAGCCGACGCTTCTCGCAGTCCATATCTATGCCGGCGTGCTGGCAGCGATCCTCGGTCTCATCCACGCGGCGCATACCATGGAGAGTCCCGCCGGGCTGATCCTGACTGGCTCGCTCTTGCTGACGGTGCTCAGCGGCTACATCGGCCGCTACCTCCTCGGTCAGCTGGCAAAAGCGCTGCGCGGACGAAAGTCCGAGCTTGCGTCTTTGCAAGCGGCGTTCCTGGGACTGGATGCGTCCTTCCCGGAGGAGCCAGTTTCGCCCCCAATGGGCCGTTGGCGCAGATACTTCTTCGTCTCCGGAGAACGTCCCACCGAACCCGCTGGAAATGACGCGGAAGCACTTGCCGCGGCCATGGCGGACACCGAATTCGCAGTGCGGGCCGAGGCAGCAACCGATGCTCTCTTCAGCAGGTGGCGGTGGTTGCACATTGTAGTCGGCTCAATCTTCTACGCAGTGCTGGTCATCCACATCGGTGCCGCCGTCTATTTCGGATTGCGCTGGCTATGACCTTGGCGCGATTCCTCTACGGCCTGTTCATTGTCGCAAGCGTCGCGCTATTGCTTGGCGTTCCTCTCGCGCTACGCTCGAATGCGCCTTCGGACGCCGGGATCGTTGAGCGATTTGTCGCCCCTGGTCCGCTATCGACCGCCCATCAGACATTGGCTGGGCAATGTGCCAGCTGCCACACGCCCGTGAAAGGCGTGGAAACAAAGAAATGCGTGTCATGCCACACCGGCACGGATTTCGGAGACAAGCAATCGACCGTATTTCACAGCCAGGCCACCGAATGCAGCTCTTGCCATGTCGAGCATCAGGGCGATCGGGAGATTGTTCGAATGAGTCATCCCGCATTGCTCGATCCGAAGGT
>JAFLDC010000223.1 GCA_017302775.1 Sphingomonadales bacterium | reverse complement strand
GATCGAGCACAAGGGCGTGGCTTATGACACCTTCCTTCATGCTACCCGCGATTGGAGCCGGCTGCGGCGCTATCGCCTCAAATCGGTGATGATGCTGCTGGTAACCTTCAACTTCCTGCGCAACCGCTGGGCCGACACGCTTGAACTGCTGGCGCAGGACGGGCTGACCGGCTGGAAGGTCAAAGGCAAGCTGGCCTGGTATCTGGTCGGTACGCCGGGTGTGCTGCGCAAGATCTTCCCGGCCTGGTGCGCTTACTTCCTGCCGGGTTTTCACCCGTGGAAGCACGATGATCGTGCCTTGATCGGCAAGGCCAGCAGCGAATTTCCGGACGCGGTGCTGGCCACGGCATAACACCCGGCTCAAACCCTCCCATTTTCGCCCGGAAGCGAGAATGGGAGGAACTTTGCAACTTACGCCGCGCGCATTGGCGCGGCGTCCCCATCATCCCCGCCGTCGCAGTCGCTGGGCTTGCCCAGCACGATCCGGTGTTCCACCGACTGCGCCTCATACCCGCGTGAGAGGCTGTAGCGCTGACGCAGCCGACCGGTTGCCGTGAATCCGACCTTGCGCAGCACCGCACCTGACGCCGGATTATCGATGAAGTGGCCAGCGACCAGCTGGCGGTGGCCCAGTACCCTGGCCAAACGCAGCACAGCCCGGGCCGCCTCGGTGGCGTAACCCTTGCCCCAATGTTCCCGTGCGAACCAGTAACCCAGTTCCACCTCGCCATCGAGCTCGGCCAGACCAACGCAACCAATCAGTTCGGCCGGGTGACTGCTGGTCGGCAGGGTGACGAAGAAATGCGGGCACCGTGCGTCCTGCGGCTGACTGGCAAACCATTGCGCATCGTCGGCAGTATAGGGCCACGGTGCACGCGCCAGGTTTTTGACGACCGCTTCATCAGCGATCCGAAGCAACAGTTCCTGCCAATCCTCGGGCCAGCCGGGCCGCAGGAATAACCGTTCGCTGCGAATGAACATAACTCAACTCCCGTCATTCGCCCCACGGCCAGCCAATAGGCGAGCCGTGTGACATTGCCATTACGCCTTGCGCCGGATTGCCCTGAGATCAGGGCACGCCGTGCTGGCGACGATTGAGGGAGACACGAAAAAAGGGAGATGGGGCTGGCCCTCTCCCTCGTTCAGCCGGCTCGTGATACCGGCGGGGCCATCCCATCGAGGATGGCCCGTCATCGACCATCCGTTATTCGGCGGCTTCTGCCATATCGACCGACACATATTTACGGCCGAGCTTGCCAGCGTGGAAACGCACGCGGCCAGCGGTCAGCGCGAACAGGGTGTGATCCTTGCCCAGGCCAACATTGGCGCCCGGGTACACCTTGGTCCCGCGCTGACGGATGATAATGTTGCCGCCGATCACTTCCTGACCGCCGAACTTCTTGACCCCAAGGCGACGGCCTGCCGAATCGCGACCGTTGCGCGAAGAGCCGCCTGCTTTTTTATGTGCCATCTCGAACTACTCCGGAATCTTATTCAGCGCTGTCGGCGCCAGCAGCCTTCTTGGCCGGGGCCTTCTTGGCGGGCTTGTCGGCAGCGGCTTCTTCAGTCTTCGGCGCGGCGTCCTTCTTAGGAGCAGCCTTCTTGCCTTCGGCGCCTACCGCGACGATCCGCAGCAGCGTCATCTGCTGGCGATGGCCGTTGCGACGACGATAGTTGTGACGGCGGCGCTTCTTGAAAACGATCACCTTTTCCGACTTCGCCTGCGCGATGATCTCGGCCGAAACAACGACGCCCTTGGCATCTTTCACTTCGCCGCCGTCACCGGCCAGCAGAACGTCACCCAGGGTGATGGTTTCACCGGCTTCACCGCTGAGTTTTTCAACCGCGATCTTGTCTCCGGCGGCAACCCGGTATTGTTTGCCGCCCGTGCGCACAACTGCGAACATGGTGCTCTTATCCGTTCATTTCACCAAGCTACCCAAGGATTCGGGCAGCAATCCGGCCCTCGCCAAAGGCAAGGGTCCCGAAAGAAGGGCTGCCCCTAACCAAAGCTGTCCGGACTGTCAACGCCAGAAGAGTCGGACTGGCGCGCTTTTCCAACCGTGCTAAGGATCGCGCGATGTCTCGCCTTGCCTCACCACTTCTGCTGGCCGCCAGCCTGATGCTGACTGCTTGCGCCAGCGATGATGGGATTTACCCCTCGCTGGCAAAGCGGCCTGCCGAGCGTATTACCGGAACCTGGCCTCCTCCTCCGCCACCACCGCTTCCTGCACCGCCGCCGCTCGGCGCTGCGACTCTGGATCGACTTGACCGTCTGGTCGCCGACGCGCGCAGCGCAGATACCAGGTTTTACAGCAAGGAAAGCCTCGCCCGCCGGCTTGTCGCTGCCGCGCGCGGCGCGCCGATAGGTAGCGAACGGTGGGTTGTGGCGACCATGGCGGTATCGGATCTTGAATCGTCTCGCGCCCAGGCGCTGCTGGCGATGGCTGAGCTCGATTCGCTCTATGCCGAAGCCCGCACGGAGGGCCGCGATGTGGCCCCGATCGAGACAGCGCGCAATCAGGTTCTCGCGATCATCGCCGGGCAAGATCGAACGCTTGATTCGCTTAATGGGCCGCTAGAGCGCTAGTCCCATCGCGTCAGATCGGCATAGTCCTCGGCACGCGGTTCGATCCAGGTCCATTCACCATTGCGGCGTTCGCGCTTCCAGAACCAGGAACGACTCTTGAGGTGGTCCATCGTGTAGTCCACCGCATCAAATGCCGCGCGGCGATGCTGCGCCGAAGCTGCCACGCATACGATCGGCTCGCCCGGCAGCATTACACCCGTGCGGTGCGCAATCAGAACGCCCAGCAGTCCGAATCGCGCGACTGCCGATTCGCCCAGCCGTTCCATTCCTGGCAGGGTGAGCGGCGCGTAATGACTGAGTTCCAGGGCCTGCACCCCGCCCATCCCGCGCACCGCGCCCACGAAGGTGCAGATCCCACCCGGCCCTGGTTGGGCCCGCGTGAACGCATCGATAAAGTGCCCCGGATTGAATGGAGCGTCGATCAGACGCACGTCGATCATACATCACCCACCTGAAACCGGCGGCAGGAAGGCCAGTTCATCTCCATCCTGAAGCACGATCCCGCCGTGCTCGCCAATCAAGGCCCCGTTCAAAGCCCAGCGCACGCGTTCGTCCGCGAGCGCCAGCGCCAGTTCAGCGGGAAGCGTGACAAGAACATCGGCCAGCGGCGCGTCTTCAACGCAAAGCTCCGCCGCACCAGCCACATCCTGCAACCGCCCCAGGAAGACCAATCGCACCGCCATGTCAGCCCCCCGTCACCGACATGTGCCGGGCCAGTGCCGGAGCAGCACCACGTCGCTCGATAACAAAATGATGGCGCTGCGGCTTGATTCGCATCGCCTGATCCAGCGCGCAATTTAGCGCGGTGTCAGGATCAGCCGCCCGAAGCGCCGCCCGCAGGTCGACCTGTTCGGCTCCGCCCAAGCAGGGGTGGAGCTGGCCGGTCGCGGTGACCCGTACGCGGTTGCAACCGTCGCAAAAGTTGTTGGTCAGCGGGGTGATAAAGCCGATCCGTCCGCCCGTCTCGGCAACATCGCAATACCGCGCCGGGCCACCGCTGCGGTGCGGGCTGGCCGTGAGGGTCAGGCAGCGTTCCAGCTCCTCGCGCACGGCGGCGAGCGGCAGGTAATGGTCGAACCGGTCCTGCTCCACTTCACCCAGCGGCATCACCTCGATCAAGGTCAGGTCCATGCCCTGCCCATGCGCCCAGCCGATCAGATCAACGATCTCGTGGTCGTTGATGCCTTTCAGCGCCACGGTGTTGATCTTGACCTTCAGCCCGGCGGCGCGCGCCGCCGCGATCCCGTCAAGCACCTGCGGCAGGCTGTCGCGCCGGGCGAGCGCGGCAAATGTCCCGCGGTCAATCGTATCGAGCGAAACATTGATCCGTTCCACCCCCGCACCGCGCAGATCATCGGCGAATTCAGCCAGCCGCGTGCCGTTGGTTGTCAGGGTCAATTCTTCAAGCCCGTTACCAAGCTTGCGCCCCAGCGCGCGCACCAGATCGATCATATCACGCCGGACAAGCGGTTCGCCCCCGGTCAGCCGCAACTTGGTCACGCCTCGCGCCATGAACCCGAGCGCAAGGCGGTGCAGTTCCTCAAGCGTCAGCACCTCCTTGCGCGGGAGAAACTGCTGTTGCAGCGGCATGCAATAGGTGCAGCGCAGGTCACAGCGATCCGTTACCGACAGCCGCAGATAGGATATCCGGCGTTGGAACTGATCGACCAGCGTCATGAAGCGGATGTTATCACAGCCCCGGCCCCGGCGCTATCCAGCGGCAGATATTGGCCGGTCACGCCAGCCGCGCCGGTCAGAAAATCGAGCGCGGCAGCGATTGCCGCAGAATCATCGCTGGCGATAGCATTGACCCGTTGCGGCACTGCTTCTCGCGCCAGTCCCTGTAAGGCACCAAGCCGCCATCCGGTGTGGGTATGATCCGCCGGAGCGAAGACCAGCGTCAGGTCCGTCGTTCCCGCCAGGGCGCGCGCACGTGCCAGCCATTCGGCGTGGAACTCTGCCGCTGCAGTCAGAGCATCGGACGACAAGCCAGTGACCCGCAGCAGTTCCATCACCGCCGCTCGCGCGTCAGCGTGATGCCGATTTCCTCACCATCCTCGCTGATCGCCAGCTTGACGATCTTGACCGTCACCGCCAGCACACGGTCGTCCTGCACGAACAGCGTATCGCAGATATGATCCGCCACCGCCTCGATCAGTTTGAAATGAACCCCAGCGGGCAGCGCATGCGACGCGGCGAACTTCAGGTCCATGTAATTCTTGCTGGCTTCCAGCGGCGTATCGGGCTCGTACCGCGCCGCCGCCTTCAACTGCACCGTGATAGTAAAGCGCAACGGCTGCGGCCGCCCCGTCTCTTCAGAATAGATGCCTGTCAGGACATCATGCTCGAAGTTGGCGACTTCCAGGATCAGGCTATCGGCCATGGCTATCCATTACTCCAGCGAGCAAAAATTGCTGTCGGCAGCAGCCGTCCGGCGGGGTCTTCCTCGCGGATCGTCAGGTCACCATGTTCGATCCGTCCCGGCAGATCCGCGAAGGCCTGATCAAGCAGTCCCGCAAGTGCCAGCGAGCTCAGCCGCACAGCGTAGACCGTCAGGAACAGAAACCGGCTGTCTGCATCCAGCAAACGGCGACAATCTTCGATCAGCGAGGCCAGATGATCCTCAAGCCGCCACACCTCTC
>JAFLDC010000222.1 GCA_017302775.1 Sphingomonadales bacterium | reverse complement strand
GCGGTGCCAAGATTGGCGATCAGCCAGCGAACCCGTGAATAATAGCTCTCCCGGATCGGCTCGTTGATGTCGCCGTCGCCAGCACCCGACAGCAGCAGCACGTCCTCGCCCGCTTCTTCCTGAATGATGTGTACCACGTCATCGACCGTGATCTGACCGACCAGCCGACCATCGTCATCGATCACCGCGGCGCTGATCAGTGCATATTTCTGGAACCGCAGCGCGACTTCTTCCTGATCCATCCCGACCGGGATCAGGCTTTGGTCGCGTTTCATGACGTCGGCCAGAGCGATATGGCGCGGGGTGCGCAGAATCCAGGAAAGTTGGCAGGTGCCAATCGGGTGGAAGCGGGCATCGACGATGAACACTTCCCAGAATTCGTTGGCCAACTCGCGCCCTTCGCGCAGAAAATCGATCAGATGGCCCACCGTCATGTGTTCCGGCACGGCCACGAAATCGCGGCTCATCAGACGGCCGGCCGATTCCTCGGGGTATGACAGCGCCGCCTCGATCACCGCGCGGTCAGCCGGCTCCATTTCCGCCAGAACAGCCTGCTGATCCTCTTCGTCGAGGTCTTCCAGCATCGCCACCGCGTCGTCGGTATCGAGCTGTTCGGCGATATCGGCCACTTCGCCCGCAGGCAGCGCCTCAACCAGTAGTTCGCGCACGTGGTCATTCAGCTCGGCGAAGACTTCGCTGCCCATCAGGTCGCTGATCGCCTTGGCTAGCGCCGGGCGATCGTCGGCTTCAAGCAATTCGAACAGGTCGGCGATATCGGCGGGGTGAAGCGGCTCGACCAGATCGTAGACCTGATCGGTCTCGCCCGCCTCCAGTGCTTCACGAACCCTGCGGATGAAATCGCGGGTCAGGGTGTTTTCGTCGTCGTGCGTTTCGTAGTCGCGCACCTCGTCGGCCGCGGAAACGGCTTCCAGCAGGTTTTCGGTGCGATCCTCGGCGCTCATGCCGGTCGGTCTAGGCCGCCCGAAAGCAAAAGCAACCCGCCGACGTGCTGAGGGCGTGACTTTGTGAACAGGCCCCCTATATCAGCGCGCAAATTGCAGGAGATTTGCCATGTCCGAATACCTTACCCTGTCGCTGAGCAGCGGCGGTGACGTCAAGATCAAGCTCCGCCCCGATCTCGCACCCGGTCACGTTGCCCGGATCGTCGAACTGGCGGGCGAAGGTTTCTATGACGGCGTCAAGTTCCACCGTGTGATTCCGGGGTTCATGGCCCAGGGCGGCTGCCCCGATGGCACCGGCATGGGTGGTTCCTCGAAGCCCGATCTGCAGGCCGAGTTCAACAACGAACCGCACGTGCGCGGCGTCTGCTCGATGGCGCGTACCAATGCGCCGCATTCGGCCAACAGCCAGTTCTTCATCTGCTTTGATGATGCCACTTTCCTGGACCGGCAGTACACGGTGTGGGGCCAGGTTGAGGAAGGCATGGAGCATGTCGACAATCTGCCCAAGGGTGAACCGCCGCGCGAACCGGGGGTCATTATCAAGGCAACCGTAAGCTGAACTTACCAGTTAACCTGTAAAATCTTGCAGGTTTTCACTTAGTTGGTGCATCAAGCTGGCTGATTGCGTTAGGCCAGCATGGAAGCGTTGCCATGGTGTCGGGTCCCAACATCACGGCAGCACTTATCTGATGCGCCCGCGGCTCCGTATCTTCGCCCCTCGCATAGATCGGAGCCGGTCGAGGTGCGGCGGATGGTAAAGCGAGTGATCCTATGTCGCAAACTGGGATCCCCACCTAGCTCGCTTTGCCATCCGCCATCGCGGCGCTGTAGGTAAGCTTATTCGCTTGGGGTGGGGCGTCCTGTATCGACGTCATTCTCGCCGTCGACCAGCCCGGTGCCCGGTTTCCAGCGAATGTGGCAGCTGGTGGTGACGCCTGGCTGAATCAGCGGCAGCAGTGCGAGATCGGCATTTGTGCCCTTGATCGCCGAATTTTCCAGGTCCGCCATGTTGAATTCCACGCCGGAAATCGTGACGAACGGTACCTTGCCATCCACCCGCGCGGCCTTGTCAGAAACCAGCACGTAGGCTTTGGCGGTGTTGCTGCGGCGATAGGCGCGAACCCCGCCTTCATTGTAAACCAGTGTGCCGGCCTTTTCGGCCTCGCCTTCGTCGATCAGCCCATCATAATAGATCCAGTCTCCACTGGCACCGGATACCAGCATGCTGACGCTGCTATGACCCGCGCCCATTGGCCGGACCTTGTCCGTCGGGAGCAGGGTGAAGCTGGAATAACGGCCGCAGACGCGCTTGGCGCTAGGCTGGACGGCATCGGCCGCTGCCGGGACGGCAAGTACAGCAAGGGGAAAAGCGGCGAGAGCAATGGCGCGGAGATTTTTCATATCGGCTCCTGGTTCGTGACGAATGCGGGTGTGTTACTGCCTGCAATCAGGCCGCAGAGCCCTGAACCATTTCTGAATAGTGCGTGCCTTTAAGAACTTGTCGATGGAAGCGGCACACGCCGAACCCGCAAGACCTTGATCGGCGGTTTCAGCATCTGCCCCTTCATGAAGCCCAATCCCTCGGTTGCCGATCGCGGTGAATCGAAGATTTTCAGCGCCACATCCATCCCACTGACCACCTGGCCGAAGGCCGTATAGCCGGCACGCTGTTCAGGATCGGACGAATCCGGGACTGCGTCATAACCGGCCAGGTCGCTCATCAGGATCGAGAAATCGGCGCGGGCAGTGCCGGGCGCGTTGCGGGCAAGCGACAGCGTGCCGGCCCTGTGCTTGATCCCGGTGACATTGGTGGGTTCGTGCGCAATCGGCGGCAGCAGCCGGGTCGCATCGCGAATGCCGAACTGGATCAGACCATTGGGCTGGGTGCCCCAATCAAGCTTCATGGCCCGATAAAAGCTCATCCCGTCATAGCGCCTGCTGTCGATGTAGCGGACGATGTTCTTGACCGTGATCGGTGCCTGCTTGTGAAACAGATCGGCGGTGATCGTGCCCAGTTCGGTCACCATCTCGATCCGCACCACGTCGCCCAGCGGTGTCGGTGGCGGCACGGGTTTGGCCGCAGGCTTTTTGGGTCTGGTCGCGCCAGTCAGCGCAAGCAGCATGGCGGGCAGGGCGGAAAAGACGAATCGGCGCTTCATGAAGGCCAGTCTGGCCTACAAACCGGCCTTCACCAACCAGTCGTGGAAAATCCGCACCGAACGAACTTCAAGCGCATGGGGCCGGCAGATGAACCAATAGGAATAGGGGCTCTGAACCTCGACGTCGAACAGTCGGGCCAGGCGGCTATCGTGGGCGCGGACGAAATGGTCGTCGTGCATGATCGCGATGCCAAGACCATTGGCTGCTGCTTCCAGAATCAGCTGACCGGAATCGTAGTGATCGATCGCAGCCGGTTCCAGATCAGGCATGCCGATCGCGGCCTTCCATGCGCCGAAACTGTCCGGCAGTTCGGTGTGAATCAGAAAGGTCTGGCGCGACAAAGCCTCGCGGTCCGGAACCAGGCCAATTTCTGCGGCCAGCGCCTTGCTGGTGATGGCATAGACCCGGTTGTGATCGAGCTGGACGGCATGGAATATCGGCTCCGGCTTTTTTGAGAGCACGATTGCTGCATCGAGCGTGTCGCCGACCCGGGTTTCGAGATGCGGGCTGGTGTCGAAATCGATATGCAGGCGCGGGAACTGCTTGCGCAGTTCCGGCAGCCGGGGGAACAGCCGCTGACTGCCGAACAGCGGCAACATGCCGAGGTGCAGGCGCAGCACGCGGCTGTCCTCCACCTGGCCTTCGACCGCAGCGGCCAGCTCATCAAACTTGGGGCCGACGGCATTGTAGAAGGACTGGCCATCGTCGGTCAGCTTCATCGCCTGATGCTGCCGCGTGAACAGCCGCTTGCCGATGAAGTCTTCCAGCGCGGCCACCCGCCGCGACAGGGCTGAGGGCGAAAGTCCCAGCTCATCCGCGGCAGCCCGGGCCGAGCCAAGCCGGACGATCCGCACGAACGCTTCGATCGCCCGCAGCGGGGGAAGGCGGCGAATCGCCATGCCGGTCAGTCCCCGTCCGCTTCAGCATGCACCGGCGGGTGCAGACGCAGGCGGGTCACCCGCTTTTCATCGCCGTCGATTACTTCGAGCTGCCAGCCGCTGTCATGTTCGAGTACTGCGCCAACCGAGGGCACCTGCCCAGCCAGTACAAACGCCAGCCCGCCCAGGGTTTCGACATCTTCCTCGATCTCGCCAAGCCGGGGATCGACCCGCTCGCCCACGTCGTCGAGTTCGGCGCGGGCATCGGCTTCCCACAGCCCTTCATCAAGCTGCACCAGCAGATCGGTCGGCGCGTCATCGTGCTCATCCTCGATCTCGCCGGTGATTTCTTCGACCAGATCCTCGAAAGTGATGATCCCGTCCGTGCCGGAATATTCATCGACCACCACGGCGAGGTGAACCCGGCTGGCGCGCATGTCGTTCAGCACATCCAGCGCATTGCGCGCCTGAGGTACGAACAGCGGCTGGCGCATCAGCGCGGTCCAGTCTTTGGGTGTCTTGCCGTCGGCCAGCAGCGGGAACACATCCTTGATCAGCATCATGCCGACCACTTCGTCAAGCGTGTCGACATAGACGGGCAGTCGCGAATGGCCGTGTTCGGCGAACGCCTTGACCACGTCGTCCCAGCTGGCGCTGCGCGGGATCGCAATGATCTCGCCCCGCGGGATCGCCACGTCGTCGGCGTCGTGCTCGCTGAAATGCAGCAGGTTGCGCAGCATTTGACGCTCCAGCGGAGAAAGATCGCCGTTGCCACCATCGGCGTCGCCCTCTTCCTCGTGTTCGTCAATTGCTTCTTCCAGCTGGGCTCGCAGTGATTGGTCCGCTTCGCCTCCGCGCAGGAAGCGGCGTATCATGCGGGTCAGCAGGCTTCTACTGTCCGATTCTCCGGAAGGTATGTCGGCCATCGCCCGTGGTCAGTTCCTAGTGGTCGTCGTGGTCGCCATATGGGTCGGCAATGCCCAAAAGGGCAAGAGCCTTTATTTCGAGCAGTTCCATCGCCCGGGCATCTTCGGGGGACGTTTCGTGATCGTGCCCGGCCAGATGGAGCAGGCCGTGGATGATCAGGTGCGTGGCGTGCTGTTCCAGGCTCAGCTGCTTGTCCGCCGCTTCCCGGGTGCAGGTTTCCAGCGCGAGGACAATATCGCCAAGCAGCTCGGGCGGCCCATGCTCGGGGAGCGCCAGCAGATCGGCGCGTTCCAGCATTGGGAAGGACAGCACGTTGGTCGGCTTGTCCTTCCCGCGCCATTCGGCG
>JAFLDC010000221.1 GCA_017302775.1 Sphingomonadales bacterium | reverse complement strand
CTGGCCGCTGCAAAGATGGGGTTGGAGCATATCGTCATCACGTCAGTTGACCGCGACGATCTGCCGGATGGCGGGGCGGGGCAGTTTGTGAAGGTGATCAAGGCATTGCGCGCCACTACGCCCGATACCACGATCGAAATTCTCACCCCTGATTTTCGCGGCAAAATGCGCGAAGCGGTCGAGGCGATCGTTGCGGCTGGACCCGACGTTTATAACCACAATCTGGAAACCGTCCCCCGGCTATACCCGACGATCCGCCCAGGCGCGCGTTACTACGCTTCGCTGCGCTTGTTGGAGGAGGTGAAAAACCACGATCCGTTGATCTTCACCAAGAGCGGCATCATGCTGGGGCTGGGCGAGCAGCGGCTCGAAGTGCATCAGGTTATGGATGACATGCGTAGCGCGGGTATCGATTTCATCACGATGGGTCAGTATCTGCAGCCAACCCCCAAGCATACCAAGGTGATCGAGTTCGTACCGCCGCAGACCTTCGATGCCTATGGTGCGATCGCCCGGGCCAAAGGCTTTCTGCAAGTCGCCGCCAGCCCGCTGACCCGGTCCAGCTATCATGCTGGTGACGATTTCCGGCAGATGCGGGCCGCGCGTCAGGCCCAGATCGGACGTGCCCGGTCCTGATGCCTGGCAGTCACGAAATCCGCCGTTTGCCTTACAGTGTCGAGCAGATGTTCGACCTGGTTGCCGATGTGGGGCGTTATGCGGAATTCCTGCCTTGGGTGGTGGCAACGCGGGTCAGGTCTGACAGCGAGACCGAGATGGTGGCGGACATGCTGGTCGGCTTCAACGCCTTGCGCGAGAAGTTTACCTCGCGCGTCATTAAGGACCGTCCAAACCGGATCGAGGTGATATACATCGACGGGCCGATGCGCGATCTTGACAACGTCTGGCATTTTCGCCCGGTCGATGGCGGGTGCGAGATCGACTTCAAGGTAGATTTCACCTTTCGCAACGCGATGTTCGAAGCCTTGGCTGGTCAGTACTTTGACCGCGCATTTCGCAAAATGGTCAATGCGTTCGAAGCGCGGGCCAACACGCTTTACGGCAGCAGCAGCTCCAACGCGACGAGTGCCGCCTGACGCCGGATTTCCGCGCGGGTGCCGCCATCCAGAAAGCGTTCTTCGGCCAGTATCTCGTCACTTCCCCTAACGGCGCGGGCGAATACTACCGTGCCGACCGGTTTGTGCGCGCTGCCGCCGTCGGGGCCGGCAATGCCGCTGACTGCCACGGTCACGTCTGCGCGGCTGTGCTTGATCGCGCCCTGAGCCATGGCCCAGGCGCAGGCGATCGAGACCGCACCGAAAGTCTCGATGATTTCAGCGGAGACGCCGAGCATCTCCTGCTTGGATTCGTTTGAGTAAGTCACGAAGGCACGGTCCAGCACGGCCGACGAACCGGGAACATCAGTCAGCGCCGTCGCCACCAGTCCGCCAGTGCAACTTTCCGCCAGTGCGACGATCCGCCCGGCAGAACGGTTTGCGGCTATGACCCGGGCTGCCAGATCGGCAAGGTCGGCGGGTAGCAGGCTCTCGCTCATGATCTGCTCACGCGTCCGGGCACGTCGGCATTTCCTTGTCGTTTCGCATCGCGACGACAAAGACCTCGGTGATCAGATCAACCATGCTGGCCGCTGGCATAGCAGCCAAGGGTGTCATGATCCGATCAATATCCTTGCAGTTCCGGGGCTTGATTTCCTGCCCGATCAGGCCATCGATCATGCCGTCAAACATGGGTTTGACAAGATCGTCCGACATCTTGCCAAACTCTTCGCCTTCGCCGCCGAGCTTGTTGAACGCCTTGCGCGCATTGGGCCATGCCGCATCCCGCCCGATATTCAGTTCCGCAATGACGCGCGGCGCGCTGGTGCGCATAAACGAATTGCCGGGCAACTGCTGCGCACAGGTCTTGCTGGCACTGTCGAGCGCCATTGGCAGGAAATAGCCAACCACGCCGTGAACCTCTGCTCGGGTAAGACATTGCGCAGCCCCGGCGGCCTGAGCCTCGCCGGCAGAGACGAGTGCCAGCGCACCAGCCACGTGAAACAGAGCCTTGTTCATCCTGAATGCTCCCGATTTGGGTAGGTTTCTTAGCGGTCTGATAGATGGCTTACGGAAAATCCAGCGCTATTCGCTCAGTATCGATACAGCGTAGCAGTCGCCTGTGCCGCGATACCCTCGCCGCGGCCGGTAAACCCAAGCCTTTCGGTGGTTGTTGCTTTCACACTGACTGCTGCGACAGAAATGTCGATAAGCTCCGCCAGCCGGGCTCGCATGGCCTCCCGATGCGGGCCGATCTTCGGGGACTCGCAAATCAGCGTCACATCGACATTGCCCACCGCATAGCCGCGATTCGCGACGCGCGCGACGGCGTGACTGAGGAAGCGATCGGAACTGGCACCGCGCCATTGCGGATCGGACGGGGGAAAGTGCTGGCCGATATCGCCGTCGCCCATCGCGCCCAAAATGGCATCGACCAGTGCATGTATCGCAACGTCGGCATCAGAGTGGCCAGCCAGGCCATGGCTGTGATCGATTTTGACCCCGCACAGCCACAGGTCCTCGCCTGCCGCCAGCCGGTGCACATCGTAACCGGAACCGACCCGTACCGGCGGCAAGGCCGGCGGAAAATCAGCGGGCGTGGTGACCTTGTGCAGCGTCTCGTCTCCTTCAACCAATGCCACCGCAATACCCGCCGCCTGAGCGACCTGGGCATCGTCACCCGCCAGCGGTTCGCCTTGCCAGCAGCGATGGGCGGCTAAAATACCGGTATAGTGGAAAGCCTGCGGGGTCTGCACCCGGCGTAGTTGTTCACGCTGGGCGGGGGTGCCCATCAGATTGCCGTCCGCCTGGGTCAACGAATCGATGACCGGCAGCACGGGGATCGCCGCGTCATGCGATTGCAGCGCTTCATAGAGCCGTTGTAGCAGGTCGACCGGGACATTCGGTCGAGCCGCGTCGTGAATGAAGACCGTCTCAATCGCATCATCGGCCAGTGCTTCCAGAGCATTGCGCACCGATGCCTGGCGCGTGTCGCCACCGGTAACCAGGCGCACGCCGGGAATTCCCTCGAGCGCCGCCGCCGCGATTTCACGTGCTCCGTCCGGTATAGCGACCACGATCGGACCAAGGCCGACAGCGGCAAACCGCTCAACCGAATGGCGCAGCAAGGGCTTGCCGCGCCAAGCTGCGAACTGCTTGGGGACCGGCTGTCCGGCACGCAACCCGGCACCGGCGGCAACAACCACCGCGGCGGCATGGATCGGTGCAGGGAGGGGTGTTGACATGAGGTCGCCGGTAAAGACTTGCTGGCGGCGGAGCAATTCCCTATGTGCTGCCCAAATTTTAGGCACGCACCCATGAGCTCGCTTCCCCAGACCCCCGGCATCGCGCCGATCGCCATTGGCCCGGTCACGATTGATTGTCCCGTGATCCTGGCGCCCATGACCGGTGTAACCGACTTGCCATTTCGCCGGATGGTTCGCCGCTTCGGTTCCGGCCTCAACGTAACCGAGATGATTGCCAGTCCGGCGGCGATTCGTGAAACACGCGTCTCCTTGCAGAAGGCGCTGTGGGATCCGGCCGAAGAACCCGTTTCGATGCAGCTGGTCGGGTGCGATCCGGTCCAGATGGGTGAGGCGGCGCGGCTGGTGGAGGATCGCGGCGCGGCGATCATTGATATCAACATGGGCTGTCCGGTTCGCAAGGTGGTTACCGGTGATGCCGGGTCGGCGTTGATGCGCGATGTGCCGCTGGCGGCGCGGCTGATCGAAGCAACGGTCAAGGCCGTGAAGGTGCCGGTTACGGTTAAGATGCGGATGGGCTGGTGTCATGACAGCCTAAACGCGCCGGAACTTGCCCGCATCGCGCAGGACCTTGGGGTTAAGATGGTCACGGTCCACGGCCGGACCCGTAACCAGATGTACAAGGGCAGCGCTGACTGGTCGTTCGTACGCAAGGTCAAGGATGCGGTTTCGATCCCGGTGATCGTGAACGGCGATATCTGCACTATTGCTGATGTGGCCGACGCACTTGCCCAGTCAGGTGCGGACGGCGTGATGATCGGGCGGGGCGCCTATGGCCGGCCATGGCTGCTCGAACAGGTAATGCATTGGCTGAATACTGGGCAGGAACTCGCTGATCCCACGCTTGAAACACAACTTGCCGTTATCCTTGAGCACTATGAGGCTATGCTGGATGTCTATGGTGCCGATACCGGGGTGAAGATGGCGCGAAAGCACTTGGGGTGGTATACCCGCGGGCTGCATGGCTCGGCTGCCTTTCGCAATATGGTCAACTTTGTGGACGACGCCGGCGAAGTCATGCGGCACCTGCGTGAGTTCTACGATCCGTTCCTGAGCCGGGCGGCGGCGTGATGATCGATCCGCAGCGTCAGCTATCCAGCTTGCCGCTGGCGGTGGTGTTGCTTGGTCCCGGACAAAAGCTGGCGGCGGCCAATCCGGCGGCGGAGCAATTGCTGGGCCAGAGTTTTCGGCGGCTTGACGGGCGCATGATTGCCGAGATCGTCCGGTTCGATGAACCCCGGATCGCCAGGCGTCTGACGGAAACCGACGCACAGCTGACGGCCCGTGCCACCAGTATCACGGTCACGGGCATGCCGCCGCGCAAGGTCGACCTGACGGTGGCCCCGGTTATCGACCAGCCAGGCTGGCAGCTATTGACCTTGATAGACATCGGCGGTGCCGAGGCAATGCGCGACCCGTCCGGCGGGGGTGAGAGCGCGGTCTTGCGCGCGCCCGAAGTCTTGGCCCACGAGATCAAAAACCCGCTGGCGGGTATTCGCGGCGCCGCCCAGTTGCTGGGGCGCAAGCTGGGCGGCAAGGATCTGGCGCTGACCGACTTGATTGCGGACGAGGTCGATAGGATCGCAAAACTGATTGATCAGATGCAATCCTTGTCGAGCCGAAAGACACTGGAGCTTGCCCCATGCAATCTCCACGAAGCAGTACGCCGGGCCCGTGCCGTGATCGAAGCGGGTGGGAAGAGCCCAGTCATCGTTGAGGAATTCGATCCTTCTTTGCCTGCGGTACTCGGCAATGCCGATGCGCTGGTACAGGTTTTGATCAATCTGCTGGCGAACGCCGCGGAGGCGTCGATGTCAGCCCCGGAGCCTCGCATCGTGGTGCGGACGCGATTTGCCAGCGGCCTGCAGCTTCATACCGGGTCTGACGATAAAGCCCTGCGCTTGCCGATCGAGTTGCGGGTCAGCGATAATGGCACGGGTGTCGCGGCAGATCTGCAGGATCATATTTTTGAACCCTTCG
>JAFLDC010000220.1 GCA_017302775.1 Sphingomonadales bacterium | reverse complement strand
TCTTCCGATCTACCGCTCCAGCTGCGGCGGCGCCAGGCAGCGGCCAGCAGGGCTTGCCCGCGTCGGTTAAGCCGGTCGGCCAGATCGGCCTGCCGCCATGAAACGTCGCCCTCGACCAGACGGCCGCGATGGTCATAGACCTGCATCAGGCGGGTGCCGTCGAACCCATAGGAAAAGCCAGCTTCGCGCACCAGATACGGCGCGGTTTCGTTGCGGTAGAAATAGTACTGCACCACGCCTTCGCGGCCCGGCTCCACGATCAGCATTTCGCCATTGCGGCTGGCCCAGGCCCAACTGTCGATCCCGTCGTGCCGGAACGTGAAATCGGGCGGGGCATCGCCAATGGCTTCAGCCAGGCCATCGGCCAGATCGATCCAGTAAAACGCAGCAGCAGGCGGCGGCGCGGGCGGTGGTGGCGGGGTAGGAGGTACGGGCGCCAACACCACCGGGGGCTGGGCTGGCGGGGCAAGCACCGGCCCGGACGGGCTGCTTGCAGCGGTTATCACGACCGGCGGCGGTGGGGGCGGAACAACGGCGGCTGCGGCAACGGTTTTGCAGGTTCGCACCGTCTTGCCCTTGACCTTGCGCGAGGTGCAGACCCGCCTGGTCTTGGCGGCGACCTTCTTGGTGGCCGCAGCCTTCTTGATCGCCTTCTTCCTGGTGGCCGCTTGCGCCTCACCAATCAGGGACAACGAAAGGTCAAGGCGCGCACCGTTTGCGGGATGCAACTGCACCTTTATGCCCGGTGCAATGGCCAGACCCAACACCGCCAACCCGGCCGAAAGCGACCAATTCCGAATACGCGCAGATGCCATGCGAAAACCCCATTCCATCATTCACCAGGCGCGACCTGCTGATCTTGTGTCAGCTTGGATCTGGCCTGGCAATGAACGGAACCGGATTTTACCCGGTCAGAACAGGAAGTCGGTCCCCGCCAGGGCCTGCCCGGCATGACCGACCAGCAGGATTTCCATGTCGGCGGTGCCATCGCCATTGAGGTCGATCTGGACCAGCGTATCGGCGCCGCTATCGCCATAGCGCAACTGGGCGGTGCCGTTGTTGGCAAAGGCCGCCGTACCGATGAA
This sequence comes from Sphingomonadales bacterium, assembly GCA_017302775.1. The sequence goes on along the minus strand of JAFLDC010000220.1, from coordinate 4,225 downwards.
GCTGAGCGTCTGCCGGCCCGCCGCCACAGGGTCGGCATCCAGCGCGCGGAAGTCCAGCTTGTCGACGTTGTTCGTGAAGTCGAGGATCCGGTCAGCACCCGCGCCAAGCCCGCTGTCGTTGGCGAACAGATAGCGGAACTGGTCTGCCCCTGCACCGCCGGTGATCTGGTCACTGCCAGCCAGACCCATCAGCTTGTCATCGCCGTTCTCACCGTTGATCGTATCGCCCAGGTTGCTGCCCCGGATCTGGTCGACATCGTCGCCGCCATAGATCACCACTGCCGATCCCAGCGCCGCCTTGATCACATCGATTCCGCTGGTGCCGACCACGGTGATCGCCACAGTGGCCGCCACGTTCATCGCGGTTGCGAAGAAATAAACTCCGGCGGTCATATTGACGAGGAGCGAGCCCGAACCGGTCATCACCGAATTGTAGACAAAGCCATCGAAGAACTGTGCGCCGGTCAAGGTCAGGGCCGAACCGGCGACGAATTCGATCGCTTCCATCGCGGCGACCGTGCCAATCGTCACTGCGCCGGAAACCACCAGAGTATCGGTATCGGCTCCGCCATCGATGTTGGTGCCGCTGCCCGCCGCACCGACCAGCAGGCGATCGTTGCCGGCATTGCCGTTCAGCGTGTTGACGCCCGCGCCGCCATCCAGCTGGTTGGCCACTGCGTTACCGATCAGCACGTCCGCGCCGGCGCCGCCGATGGCGTTTTCAATCACCGTGCCGCGTGCGATCGATACGTTGCCGACCCGTCCGCCGATATTTGAGAAAGCTTCTGCGTTCAGGTCGATCCGCTGGGCCTGGGTATAGCCTGAATAGTCCAGCGTATCGACGCCGCCATTATCGACCACGGTATAGCTCATCGGAGTCTGGCCGGTGACCGCGGTAAAGATATCGCGTCCCGAATTGTTGTTGAATCCGTAGGTCGTATTGCCGGTGCGGGTGGTGGTATTGGTGCCGTAAAGACTGGTCACGGCGACCAGATCCGCCAGCATCGGCGATACGGCGAACTGCCGGGTAAAGCCCAGCCCGTTGAAATAGGTGTTCTCGGTCTGGTCGAAGTACGACATGATCGTCGTTGCCCAGGCATCGTTGAGATAGCTGGCATCGGCGGCATAGTCGGCATTGCCGTTATAGTTGCCGCCATGGCCCAGACCCAGCGCATGCCCGATTTCATGGACGTAGGTCTGGAAGCTGTAGGTGCGCAGGCTGGTGCCGTAAGTGGTCAGCCACGACGTTGACACGTTGATGTTAGCAGCGGTGATGAAACCGTTGACCCGCGTCGAGCTGGCAAAGGCACCGTCCTGGTTATCATCAAACACCATCTGCCCGCCTGTGGTGACTTCGGAGAAGATGATCCCGGTGGCGTCGGTCCACTAGAACTGTTTTTTACGCGCCAGGGTCTGCCCGTCAACAGTCAGCGCCTGGACGTTGAAGGTGATCGAGCCGCCCGGACCCACGTTCCAGCGCCGGGCGGTGCCGCCCCAATAGGTGTTGGTCAACTGGTAGGCGATCTGGTCATTGGTAAAGACCGTCAGCGGCGGGGCCAGATCGGCCAGCACGTTATAGGCGCCGGCTTCCGCATTGCCCCAGGCCCCCAAATCCAGATAATAGGTTCCGGTAGTGGTTGGGGTGAAGACGATCCGGGAATAGGTCCCCGCGCTGTCGTCATTATAAGCCAGCAGCGTGCCCGAACTGTTGCGCAGCATCAGCGTCGTATCGGGATCGCCGCCACCGCCGGTTGCGCTGGTGGTGAAGACATAGCGGGTGCCGGCCGTTAGCGTGACGGCGTACCAGTCATGATCGCCGCTGGCATCGAACGATCCGGTTACCGCGCTGCCCAATGTCAGCGTGGAGGTAGTCGCAGACGATCCGGCGACCGCATCGTTGACCGGCGCCGTAACCGTCAGGAAGGTTGTGCCGATCTCGGTATCGTAACCCGCAACGCCCAGGAAATAGGTGCCGGACGTGGTTGCGGTGAACCGGATTTCGGAGAACAGCTGGCCGCCGCCGGCGTCGTCATTGGTCGCCAGCGTATTGCCGCCGGCGTCGTAAAGCGAGAGGACCGAATCGCCCAGCGTCCCGGCCAGGATGGTGGAGAAGGTGTAGGATTGGCCGGCCACGAGGCTGACTGCATACCAGTCCTGATCGCCGGCGGTATCGATCGATACCGATACATAGCTGCCGGGGGTGATGGTCAGCGTGGTGGATGTATCGCCCGGGACCACATCGTCCGCAAAACTGACAACATCGCCCGGAGCCTTGTCTCCGCCCAGCGTCATGCCCATGCACTCGGCGCAATTGCAGCCTTCGGTATGGGGCGGAGTATCAGTTTCAACGGTGCTGAGCGAAAAGTACGAGTGATCAACTTCCGGGTTGATGGTCAGGATACGATCCATGCTGGTGCCTCATTACTGCAACTTCTACCGCGAATCGGTCATTTATTGTACGATTGCGCGGGCAAGCTGATCTGCCAATAGCTCAAGATCGCGCAAACCGGCTGATTTGTCCATAACATCCAGTGTGATTTCCGGAACGCGGCGTATCTGGCGGTTTACCCGGATGATCGCCGCCGCGCTGATTTCACGCGGGGTACTGGCGTGGATGGTCACGCTGATGGCGTTGCCGCTCGCGGGCCAACCCGTTGTCATCCGCGTCTGGCGGGCGATCGCCCGGTCAACCCGGCGCTGGAACAGGTTGCAAATCTGCGACGCACTTGCATCCTGACGCAGGTTCTTGGTGCCGGTTACGGTACAATGAAACGCCACCGGCAGGGTCGATGCAAATCGCGGCGGTGCCGGCGCCGCCGGTGCGGTCGTCAAGGATGCCGTGGCGGCCAATGCGGCCCATAACCGTGCGTACCTCATCATCCGCCCCAATCTGGCACGCCTTGCCCTGCTGCAGGCTGAACGGAAGCGGACAGCCGGATCAGAACAGGAAGTCCGTCCCCGCCAGCGGCTGCCCGGCATGTCCTGCCAGCACGATTTCCATGTCGGCGGTGCCATCGCCATTGAGGTCGATCTGGACCAGCGTATCCGTGCCCAGCGTGGTATAAGACGGCATGCATTTCCCTTTTCGCGACCGCCACTCGCAGAGGCAGCGGAAAATCGTGGTAAGCCTATGTTAATGTGGCAATTGCCGCTGGGCAAATCGAAATTCTGACGGGGCTTTCGCAGTCTCGTTCCGGAGCAGGCGAAGTAAAGCCGCAGCTACAACGGTTCAGCCAGCGTTTAAAATTGCGGGTTTAAAGCGGCGGCTACACGGGGTTCAGGCCTGTGCCTGCATTGGGGAGCCAGCCAGATGTTCAAGATTTCCATTGCCACCGCCGCCGCGCTGGTTTGCCTTACCGCCGGGGCAGCCTCTGCCCAGACGCGTTTGCCCGATGTGTTGCAGAACGCGGCCGAGGCGCGCGCCGGTGTTCAGGATGGCCGCGATCCCAAATCGCCGTGGGTGCTGGAACAGTACGGCGATGTCAGCGGCAAGGGCTGCACGCTCTATCACCTGACGGCGAAGGAAATGATGATCATCGTCGGGCCGACCGACAAGGGCATTTTTACCGAGGACCGCAACGAATCTGCCCTCCTGCTTGCCGGGCCTGACATTCCCAAGCCGCAGGGCGAAAAGTTTCAGGCCCAGCGCGTTACCCTGAAGATCGATGGCTTCCCGGTCGCGACGATCAAGGGTGTGCTGATCGCCGATTCGCCGCTCGGCAAGGGCGGCACCCTGATGCTGTATTCCAAGACCCTGGAAGAAGGACTGATGGTGCTGCGCGATCAGCAAACCTTCACGGTCGAGATTGACGGCAAGCCGATCTACAATACCAGCTGGACCGGCGCCACCGCGCAGGTCACCAAGCTGCGTGCCTGCGTGGCCGGGAATCCGACCTGACCGGAAACGGACTGACGCGGGAACGCGCGCCAAGCCCTCTTGCTCTCGCCGAACAGATGTGGAACATGCGCCGCCATGTCGCTTACCCACATTACCGTCCGGGGCGCCCGGGAGCATAACCTAAAAGGGTTTGACGTCTCGCTGCCGCGGGACAAGCTGATCGTCATCACCGGCCTGTCGGGCAGCGGCAAGTCGAGCCTGGCCTTCGACACGATCTATGCCGAGGGCCAGCGCCGCTATGTCGAAAGCCTGTCGGCCTATGCCCGCCAGTTTCTGGAGATGATGCAGAAGCCGGATGTCGAACATATCGACGGCCTGTCTCCGGCG
>JAFLDC010000022.1 GCA_017302775.1 Sphingomonadales bacterium | reverse complement strand
AGCGATGACGATCCGGGCTTTGGTGCCCAGCTTCTGTGCCCGCACCGGCGCCGCAGCACCCAACGCCAACGCCCCGGCAAGCTGCGTCCTTAGAAAAGCACGGCGGGACCAACCTGCCCCCTGAGAGTCAACCATTCCCTTCATCCTTTGCTCTGGCGCGCCTCTGTCGAGCGCGTTGTTTTCCCGACCGGTCAAGGCGGCCGGGGAACGAGCACGTTGGGGAAAGCTGCACAGGGTTGAAATGCGAATTCTCAATCGCTCTCGATCAACCTTTGGCTAGGAAGTGCCGGAATTTGCTCCTGGAAATCGGCATTTCCCCTCGCTAGGCGAGCTTCGGGCTGGCGCCCGCACGGGCAATGTTGCGATTTCTCAATGAAACAGTTTGTCGGTCAGCGCAGCTTTGGGCCGGACTAGCGCTATTGACCCACTCCGGTTCGTCGAGCGCTTCGATCGTGCGACGAAAAAAGGGGGCGCGGATGGAACAGCGCATCGTTTACGAGCGATATCCGATTTTCACGCTCGATGTTCCGAAGAGCGAGACCGACCTTACCTCGGTCGACGCGCTGGCGGCGCACTTCCGATCCAAAATCGAGGCGCATCATTTTGCGCGTTTCATTGCTGTTTTCGATCACTACGCCCATACGCAAGCGTTGGCGGAGGGAGAAATCGACTCCTCCATTCTTGATGCCAAGAATGTTGTCTTCTGTTTTGGCATGTCGATCCCCAACCCGGAAATCCTGGCGCTTCGCCCGCGTTCGATTGGAATTGCCGAGATGAGGGATCGCTACGTGATCAGCTTTCTTGAAACGCCAATGCCCCTCGCCAACAGCGCGATGGAGGGGTGGGCCCATGGCATCGTGCGGAAGGGCATTGCGAGGGGCATCGCGCAGAACGCCGGGTTCTAGGGAGAAATTTCAGAGCTCGATTGCGACTTCGCAATGAGAGATAGCCGCGGGACGGAAAGGTTGGCAGATAGTCGGGTAGACCTGCCTCGCGTCCTGGCGTGGCGGTGCACCGGAAATCGAGGAGCCTTCCCTCATGATCGACCAAGCCTTTGTGGATCTGTCGCGCTGGCAGTTTGCCGCGGTCGCGATGTATCATTTTCTCTTTGTGCCGCTCACGTTGGGGCTGAGCTGGATCATCGTCATCATGGAGAGCGTCTTCGTGATGACGGGCAAGGAAATCTACCGCGACATGTCGCGGTTCTGGACCAAGCTCTTTGCCATCAACTTTGCGTTGGGCGTCACTACCGGGCTCACCATGGAATTCCAGTTCGGCACGAATTGGGCATATTACTCACATTACGTGGGAGATGTTTTCGGCGCCCCGCTCGCCATCGAAGGGCTGATGGCCTTCTTCCTCGAAAGTACGTTTGTCGGGCTGCTGCTGCTGGGGCGCGACAGGCTATCGCGGGTCAAATACCTCGGCGTCACCTTCATGACGGCGCTGGGCACCAACCTTTCGGCGCTTTGGATTCTCATCGCCAACGGCTGGATGCAGAACCCGGTCGGCGCGGAATTCTCCGCCGAAACCATGCGCATGGAGATGACCGACTTCTGGGCGGTGGTGTTCAACCCGGTGGCACAGGTCAAATTCATCCACACAGTGGCGGCCGGCTATGTCACGGCGTCCATGTTCGTCGTCGGTATTTCCGCTTGGTATCTGCTCAAGGGGCGGGATATCGCCTTTGCGAAGCGCTCGTTTGCCGTTGCTGCTGCCTTCGGCCTGGCCTCCTCGCTGTCGGTGATCGTGCTGGGCGACGAGAGCGGCTATGAGCTGGGCGATGTCCAGAAAATGAAGCTCGCCGCCATCGAGGCGGAATGGCACACCCAGAAGGCCCCGGCGAACTTCAACCTGATCGCCATTCCCGATCAGGACAAGCGCGAGAACCGCCTTGAGGTGCAGATTCCCTATGCTCTGGGGATGATCGCCACCCGTTCGCTCGACAAGCAGGTGCCGGGCATCGCAGACCTCGTGGAAAAGAACGAGGCACGCGTGCGCTCCGGCATCAAGGCCTATGGCGCGCTGGAAAAACTGCGCGCGCGCGACACCAGCGAAGCGACCAAGGCCACCTTCGAGGCGCACAAGAAGGACCTTGGCTATGGGCTGCTGCTCAAGCGCTATGTGAAGGACCCGGCGCAGGCGAGCGAGGCAGACATCAAGAAGGCTGTATGGGACAGCGTTCCTCACGTGCCCTATCTCTTCTGGAGCTTCCGCATCATGGTGGCCTTCGGCTTTGCGATGCTGGCAATGTTTGCGCTCTCCTCTTACCTGCTGGCCCGGCGCAAACTGGAGCAGAATCGTTGGCTCCTGCACATTCTGGTCTGGAGCATTCCGCTGCCATGGCTTGCCTGCGAGATGGGCTGGTTCGTGGCGGAATATGGCCGCCAGCCCTGGGCCATCGGCGAGGTTCTGCCGACATTTCTTGCCACCTCTGCCCTCACGACGGCCGATATCATTGCCTCCATGGCGGCCTACCTGATCTTCTATTCGGTGCTGCTCGCCATCGAGATGTTCCTGATGTTCCGCTTCGCGCGGTTGGGGCCGAGTTCGCTCCATACCGGGCGCTACCACTTCGAACGCGCTGGCGCGGGCCAGCTTCACCCCGCCGAATAACGCGCACGAGGAAAGGAACGAGCCATGCTCGATTATGAAACCCTCAAACTGGTCTGGTGGGCGCTGGTCGGCATCCTGCTCATCGGCTTTGCTATCGCCGACGGCATGGATATGGGGGTTGGCATCCTGCTGCCCTTCCTCGGCAGGAATGACCCCGAGCGCCGCGTCATCATCAACACCGTTGGTCCGCATTGGGACGGCAACCAGGTCTGGCTAATCACGGCGGGCGGCGCGATTTTCGCCGCTTGGCCGGCGGTTTATGCGGCAGCTTTCTCCGGCTTCTACCTTGCCATGCTGCTGGTGCTGGTGGCGCTGTTTTTCCGCCCTGTCGGCTTTGATTACCGCTCCAAGTTGGAAAGCCCGCAATGGCGCAATGCCTGGGACTGGGGCCTCTTCGTGGGTGGGCTGGTGCCGGCGCTGATTTTCGGCGTGGCCTTCGGCAATCTGCTGCAAGGCGTGCCGTTCCACCTCGATGCCTTCCTCAAGCCGCATTATGACGCCCCTTTCCTCTGGGCACTCATTCCGCTGCTCAATCCCTTCGCACTGCTGGCGGGGGTGATCAGCGTCGGCATGCTGGCGCTTCATGGCGCGCTCTGGCTGCAATGGCGCACCGAGGGCGTGATCGCGGCCCGTGCTCGCACAGCCGCGAGTATTATGGGCGTGCTGGTGCCGGTGCTCTTCGCGTTGGCGGGCCTCTGGGTCTGGCTGGGGATCGACGGCTATCGCATCGTCTCCGAACCCGCGCATTCGGCCCTGCCGAACCCGCTGGCAAAAGAAGTGGTCCGCGCGCCCGGCGCCTGGTTCGACATTTACAGCAAACTGCCGGTGGCCATGCTGCTGCCGGCGCTGGGGCTGGCTGGCCCGCTGCTGGCGGCACTGGCGGCACGTATATGGCGACCCGGCCTCGGCTTTCTCATGAGCGCGCTGGGGCTCACCGGCATCGTCGCCACCGCGGGGGCCGCGATGTTCCCCTTCGTGATGCCCTCCAGCTCGCAGCCGAATTCCAGTCTGACCCTGTGGGATGCCGCTTCAAGCCACCTCACGCTCAAGATCATGCTGGGCGCGGTGGTGATCTTCCTGCCGATCGTACTGGGGTACACGCTGTGGGCTTATCGCGCCATGTGGGGCAAGGTAACGCTGGCGCAGATCGAAGCCAAAAAACACCACGCCTACTGAACAAGGGACTTTAGCAATGTGGTATTTCGCGTGGATTCTCGGTGTCACGGCGGCGCTCGCCCTCGGGGTCATCAATGTCATGTGGTATGAATTCCAGAGCGTTCTGGACCCCGAGGATGGCGGTGCGCCCCTTGCGCCTGTCAGCCGCGTCCGCTGACACAAAGATCGCCCCCTTTGCGCGAAGGGCCTCCCCAAGCCTCTGATGCGGGCGCGGCTCTCCTTGCGAGGCTGCGCCCGGCAGCAAGCATAGACCTCCGGCGGGCATACGCCGCCAACGGGGTCATCGCCCTTGCGGTGGTGGCGCAGGCGTATTGGCTCGCCGGCTTCCTTCATGCGCTGATTGTGGAGCATCGCACACCGCAACGGGGTGCGATGCTCCTTTTCGTGCTGGTGCTGCTTATCCGCGTCGGCGCGGGCTTCCTGGCTGATCGTCTTGCCTTCCGGGCCGGGCTGAAGGCGGTGCGAGTGTTGCGCCTTGATCTGCTCGAAAAGCTCACCAAGGCCGGACCTGTGGCACTGGCGTCGCGCCCTTCCGGCGAGATTGTCGCGCTGCTGGGCGAGGGCGCGCGGGCCATCGAGCCCTTCTTCTCACGTTATCTGCCTGCCCGTGTTCACGCCAGCACGCTGCCGTTGCTGATCTTTGCCGCGATCCTGCCGGTGGACCTGATATCCGCGGCTGTCTTCATTGTCACGGCGCCGCTCATCCCGCTGTTCATGGTGTTGATCGGCAAGGGCGCGGAAGCACTCAACGTCAGGCAATGGGGCGAGTTGCAGCGTCTTTCGGGCCAGTTTCTTGACGCCATCCAAGGCTTGCCGATCCTGCGCGCCTTCAACGCCGGGGCGCGGATGACCCATGCCGTCGCCGATGCCGCCGAGCGCTATCGCCTGAAAACCATGGCCGTGCTGCGCATCGCCTTCCTCTCTTCGCTGACGCTGGAATTCTTCGCCACGGTTTCCATCGCCATGCTCGCGGTTTTCATCGGCTTCCGGCTGATGTGGGGGCAACTGCCCTATTTCGAGGGCATTTTCATCCTGTTGCTGGCACCGGAGTTCTATTCGCCTTTGCGCGCCATGGGCGCCGCCTATCACGCCCGCATGGAAGCGCTGGGCGCGGCAGAGCGCCTCGCCACCCTGGAACAGGGGTGGGCGGCTGCCCAACCCGTAAAATCGGGCACGGAGGTTGCGCGTTTCGAGGCGGTTTCGCTGCGTTTTGACGGGGTCTCGCTGAATTATGGAGAGGGGCGACGGGCGCTGGAGCCCCTCTCGCTCGATATTCCGGCTGGGGCCTGCGTCGCGCTGGTGGGGGAATCCGGGGCTGGCAAATCAAGCCTCTTGAGCCTCATCATGGGGTTTGTTTCCCCCTCGGGCGGGCGTCTTCTCGTCAATGGCATCCCCCTGACGGATATCACCCCGCAGAGCTGGCGTGAGCATATCGCCTATGTGCCGCAACGCCCGATGCTGCTGGAGGCCAGCGTCGTGGATAACATCGCCATGGGCGGTGCGGTGCCGGATGCGGCGAGGGTGAGGGCTGCGGCGCTCAAGGCGGGCATCGCCGCGCGGATCGAGGCGCTGCCCCAAGGCTATGACACTGTGATCGGTGATGGCGGCCAGGGGCTTTCGGGCGGCGAGGTCCATCGCATCGCGCTGGCGCGCGCCCTTTACCGCGATTCTCCCCTGCTCCTGCTGGACGAGCCGACCGCCCACCTTGATGCTGAAAGCTCTATCCAAGTGCGGGAGGCTATCGCCACCGCCGCCAAGGGACGCACTGTGGTGATGATCGTACACAGGGGTGAGCTTCTTGCGCTGGCCGATACCATCGTGACACTGGCGGCCGGGCGCATCACCCGCATTGAACAACGCGGGGCAGCGTCATCCACGGAGGCGGCACCATGAGCCCCCTCCTGCGGCTCCTTGCACTGATGCGTCCCCATGCCGGCTGGATGGCGCTCACCGTTGGGCTGGGCGCGATCACGATGCTGGCGAGCATTGTGCTGCTGGCACTCTCCGGCTGGTTCATCACCAGCATGGCGCTCGCCGGGCTTGCGGGCGCCTCCATCAACTATTTCACCCCCGCGGCCATCATCCGTGCCTGTGCCATGGTGCGCACCGGCGGCCGCTATGCCGAGCGTTTGATCGGCCATGATGCGACCCTGCGTTTTGTTGCTGCCTTGCGCCCGAAGCTTTTCGCCGCGATGGAGCGGCAAACATCGCGCGAAGCGGGCGGCGTGCTGCTCAATCGCCTCAAGGGCGATATCGACCGGCTGGAATTCGCGTTCCTGCGCATCGTCTCCCCGCTGCTCGGGGCCGGGCTCGCCCTTGTTCCGGCGCTGGGCTACCTGCTTTGGCTGAACCCTTCGTTCGGCATGCTGGTGCTGTCGGGGCTGCTCGCCGGTGCGCTGGTCTTTCCGCTGGTGCTGGCGAAGCTTGGTGCGCCTTCTGCGCGCGCCCTGCCGGGGCAGACGGATGCGCTCAACACGCGGCTGATCGAGGTCGTGGAAGCCTCGGCGGAACTCGCGATCCATGATCCCCATCATCGCCACCGGATGCAGGTTCTGGCCGCGAGCGAAGCGGTGCTGACAGCGGAAGACAGGCATCACCGTCTCAATGCAGCCTCCCATGCGGGGCTGCAACTGTCCGGCTTTCTGGCGCTGGCCGGGTTGCTCGGGCTGGGGGCGGGCGCAACCATCGCCAGCCCGGATTTTGCGCTGGCGGTCTTTCTGTGCCTTGCGATGTTCGACAGCGCGGCTCAGATTCCGCCCGCGCTCCAGCATATCCCGGCCGTCTGCGAAGCGGCGCGGCGGCTCTTCGCCCTGCTGGATGCTGAAAGCGCCGCCGAAGGCGCGCGAGATAACGGTGCCGGGCTCAAGGCACCGGCGGGTTACATCGCCTTCGATGACGTGGGCTTCACCTACCCCGGTGCGATCAGCCCTGCCCTATCGCAATTCTCGCTGACCGTCAGGGCCGGGGAGCGTGTGGCCCTGCTGGGTCCCAGTGGTTCGGGCAAATCGACCCTTGCCGCGCTGTTGTTGCGCTTCCATGCGCCGCAAACAGGAAAGATCACCCTGGGCGGCCAGAATGTGCAGGCGCTTGCTGTAGAGAGCCTTCGGGAGCATATCGCGCTGTTGTCGCAAGATGCCTTCCTGTTCAGCGCCAGCGTGCGGGAAAACCTGTTGATGGCGAGGCCGGAGGCCTCGCAAGCTGAGCTGGAGTACGCCTGCAGGGTCGCGCAGGTCCTGCCCTTCATTGAGAGCCTTCCCAAAGGGTTCGATAGCTTTGTCGGCGCTCATGGCCATGCGCTCTCCGGCGGGCAGGCGCGGCGTCTTGCGCTGGCACGTGCCTTGCTGCGTGACGCGCCCGTTCTCGTGCTGGATGAACCCACCGAAGGGCTGGATGCCGGGACGGAAGCACAGGTTCTTGACGCTCTTCTCGAGAGTGCCCCAAACAAGACCATCCTGCTGCTGACCCACCGCAGTGCGCGGCTTGAACGGATGAATCGCATCCTCTGGATCGAAAACGGGACAATTGTTGGAGTTGGCACGCCGCAGGAGATGAAAGATCTCATTCCTGCCCTAGGTCTTGCGGCAACAAGAGGAAGCAGGCGTTGAAGCGTGTGGGATTGTCGGAAGCTTGGACGGGAGTCGCGGATTGCGGGAATTGTGTGATCCGCAAGTCAGTTTTGTTCGCCGGGCTGGCAGAGGCCGATTTTGAATCCCTCCATCGCCCGCTGGACCAGATGCTCTTTCCCGTGGGCACCACGATCTACGACACGGGCGAGCCAGCCCAGACGCTGTTCACCATCCGCTCCGGGCTGATCAAGCTTGTGCAATATCTGCCTGATGGCACCCAGCGCATCGTGCGGCTGATGCGCAAGACCGACCTTGTCGGTCTGGAAGCGCTGATCGACAACGAATATCCGCATACCGCCATCGCGCTTCAGCCGACAGAAGTCTGCCGTCTGCCCGTCGATGTCGTGCGCTCGCTGTCTCAAAGCCGCCCGGCGCTCTTCCATGAGCTGATGGCGCGCTGGCACAAGGCGCTCTCCAACGCAGACCGCTGGATTACCGAATTCTCGACCGGCCCCGCGCGGGACCGCGTCATCCGCCTGCTGCTCTGGCTGGCAGAAGCAGAGGGCAACGAGGGATGCGATCTGTTCAGCCGGGAGGATCTGGGTGCCGTGCTGGGGCTGACAACAGAAACGGCCAGCCGTACCATGGCGGAACTCAAGCGGCAGGGCTTTATCTCCGAGCCGCGCTTCAACCACTTCCTGTGCGATATCGTGAGCCTGAAGCGCGCGCTGGAGCGTTGAAGTTCAGCGGAAGGAGCGCAGGTAATAGCCCTCAAACAGCCGCTTGAGCCAATGGAAGACCTTGAGGCGCGGGCTGACAACATTGAATTTCAGGTTGCGGAACACGACAACGCCAGCATCGAGCATATCGACAATGCAGATCAGCTCCGGCTTGAATCGGGCTTTGGGCTGCCGTCCCGCCAAAACGGCGGCCAGATTCTCAGCCACTGTCACAGCCTGCAGATCGGCCTGATGCGCCTGCTTGGGCATCCACTCGGGGCCGGGGAACGAACCTGAATCACCCGCAACCCAGGCGTTGGCCAGCCCCTCGATGCGGCATTGTTCATCGGCGCGGATCATCCCGCCGGGTGAGAGCGGCAGTTCGGAGTTTTCGAGAAACGCCGGACCTGTCAGCCCAGGCATGAAAAGGATCAGATCGGCGTCGATTTCCGCTGCTTCGGTGACAACTTTGTTCGCCTCAAATCGCAGGGTCTTGCTGCCGAGATGGGTCTTGATGTCGCGTCGCGCCATTTCGGCAAGAAGTCCGTCCACCGCCTTGGGACCTAGGCGCGCACCGGGCCGTTCCGCCGGGTTGAAGAACACAAGGTTGAAGGCTTCGCGCCGCCCCTGCCGGCGCAGTAGCGTATCGATGATGAAAAGGAACTCGAACACAGGACCACCGCGCATCGCGCCTTGTTCGAGCGGGTTGGTGGCAAAGCCGAAGGCGATGGTGCCGCCTTTCAGGTCAGCAAGGCGCTTCTCAATCTCTTCACCCACCGAAATCCCTTCGCAGGGGATGAGCGCATGCTCGATGCCCGGCAACTTGCGGATGAAGCGCCCGCCTGTTGCAACGATCAGGTGATCGTTGCGGAATGCCCCGGCGTCGCTGACGACAAGTCGCCCGCCCTCGCGCACGGCTTCAACGCTGCCTTTGACGAAGTGGATGTCATGGCGAGCGAGAAAGCGCGCCAGCGGAATCTTCAGCGCCTCGCCCTTTCGCAGATGTGCCGGAATCCAGATGGTGCTCGGCAGGTAATGCAGCTCCTCGCGCGGCGAGATCATGGTGATTTTCGCGGATACACCGCGCTTGCGCAGCTCGCGCGCGGCGGTCAGCGCCGCAAAACCGGAGCCGAGAATGGTGATGTCCGTCAAAGTTCGATCCTCGCATCATCGCTCGCGATAGCCGCAAGCCCAGAGGCGAACCTCGCCAAATTCGAGAACGAATGAATTGCGAATTCACAATTGAAAATCGCAGGGATGAATGGCTGAATCGCCCTTGGTTTTCTGGACGCTTGGAACGTCCGGTTTTGGTCTACCGCTTTTGTATCGCGAGCGACCACAATTGCGGCGCGAAGCTGCCAACTAGACGCGCGGCTCTCGTCTCATCCTACGCCCTGATGCCAAGTGAGCTTGCTACCCCATTCATCCGCCAATATCTCGGCATTTAACCTCATGCCTTGGGAAGCGTCGAGGATGAAGAATGCGCGCGCTGAGAAGGCAGATGCTCGCAAGGCGTCCACCGTGAAGCCGAGATCGGCGATCTTTTTACCCCAATGCGACAACTCGGCAATATGCCCGCCCTTCATCCGGGTTTGGTGGTGATAGACGACGATTGTCCGCCCTGACCGCCGAAGCGCGCAAATCTCATCCAGCGCGACACTTTTTCCTGCTTTGGAGGCACCGGGGTCGAAGTTCTTTGTCTCAAGCCCATTGTCAGGGTCAAGGAAGACAAGATCGCAGGCTGAAACGGCATCCAATGCTCTTGCGAACCAAGCGGCCCGAGCCGCGTGCCTTTCGCCCTTGCTGCCAAGCGTCGGAATAATCTCACTGAAAAACTTGGCTTGAGGAAATAACTGTGCGGCTTCCAGCGCAGCTACATTCCGCCGTTTCTCTTCAACTATCAGCTTGAGCGCATCGAAGAGGTGAGGATCACGGCTACGCCACGACTCCGGCTTGGCCAGATACGAAATATGCTTACCGTCGGCATTGTGGGCTTCATCGGGATATAGCCACCAAAGAACACCCAGCTCACGCCCGATCCCAAGACGACGGAGAATTGCCAGCTTCACATAGTCGCCGATGTCTGCCGCATAACGATCCTGCAAGGAACCCTCGCAACTGAATTCCGTAGTTTATGGTTCCGGCCAGTTTGCCTGATCTGAATTTCTGCTCAAGGCCTGATCAGCAGCCTTGCCCTCGGCGCGTGAATGCGCCGGAAACCGTGCCATTCGGCCAGCTTGCGGATGGCGCGAAGCTGCACCTCTTCTCCGGCGATGCGCTCAATATCAATCCGCGCCTGCCGCTCCCGAACGATGACCGTCCCGAAGCCATCCGGCACCTGTCCGACAATCCATGCCGCGAACGAGCGTTCCAGATGACTCAGGGAAGGCCGCTGACGGGCGTCCGGGATTTCGGCCAGCCTCCATGCCAAAGCGAGCGCGCCGGACTCCTTGGCCTCCCTGAGCGGCCCGGTGGCATCATCCACGTTGCCCCCTCCCGCCTGCCGGGCCAGCAGATCGAGATATTGTGCCATCCGCCGCGAACTGACGCCCGGCGACGGTGCGAGCGCTTCAATCACTTGCTGCCTGAATGTGGCGACCGCCTCGCGTGTCGAGCGGTGAACGGCTAGGCTGCATTCCCCATCGCGGCGCGGTTCGGGCAGGGCAATCGGCACTCCGTCCACCAGCGCAGCCGGACGCTGACGCTCATCATCGAACCAGAATCCGCATCGGTGCGCGGCGTGCAGCAGCGCATCGTCGAGCGCGGGAAGCGCGCTGGGGAAATCATCCCCTTCAATCCTGATGGCAAGCGCGGCGCGGTTCAGCATCTGCATGTGTTTCACCCCCGTAGTGTTGCGCCGCCGCATCGAGAGAAGAGCGATTCGGTCGAGCAAGGGGCGGGGATGCGGTGCCGCATGTGCTCGCCTGCACTCGTGCTTTCAACACAGCACATCATCCCCCACACCCCCTGCAGCATATGATGCTGCAAGGGGAGCGGAGTGGGATTCAGCGGATACATGGGGCACCCATGTCGCCCCCCTGCATACCCCCGCATCGGATTGTTTCGCTGCTTACACAACGGACCAGACCATCCGACGGTTGGAGCCCTTCTTACGGACGATCTTCCCCTGCTTCTCCAGTTCGAGGATGGCCGCTTCGGCGGTTTTCTCCGCGTAGCCTTGGGTGGCATTCGGGTCGGTTGCACGCAGCGCTTTCGCTACCTCGCCGATGGCATAGGTGGGGTATCCGCTATTCTGAGCCTGTTTAACGCTGGCGGTGTAGAGCGGTGCGCCCGCCTTCTCAGCATCGTCGATCACCTTCAGGGCGATGGCCTGTGCATTAGTCGCAAGGCCAGCCGCCTTCGCGGTAACGCTGGGTGGCTTCCAGCGCTCTAGAACCATAACGGGATGCTTCTCGCCGGAGACGGTGACGCCGACTTTCTTGAACCAGATCGCTTCTGCCTTGGCTGCATGGTTCGGCTTGGACGACTTCGCCGAGAGGTAGCGATAGGCGTCGTCAGGATCGATGCCGAAATTCTTCGCCGTGGCCGAATCCATCTCCGAGAGCGTGTAGTTGCCACGCCCGTGGCTGATCCACTGGGCTACACCGGTGACGTTGTCAGCGTCGCGACCATCCGGGCCAGCCTTGGCCTTGCGCTCGTGCATCACCAGCAGGATGGCGCAGTTGTGCTTCGAGGCGATCTTGTTCAGCCGCTTCATCGTGGTCGCGGCCACAGTGCTGTCGTTCGTGCCGGTCGAGTTCTCAAGCACGAGGCCAAGCGCATCGATGATCAGCACGTCATGAGCCGAGGCCAGCTCGTCGATGCCAAGGAAGCCCCCCTCGTCGATCATCGGGCGACCATTCGGGCCATCGGACCAGAACTTCAGCCCTTCGGCACATTCCATGCCGCAGAAGCTGACGCGATCCGGGTCGATGGTCACGCCATAATGCTGAGCGAGCGCCTTGGCCTTGATGCCCAACAGCGAAAGCTCTTCCTCAAGAAAGAGCCCGAAGACGCGCAGAGCATCCGCCGGCTGACGCGGATTCGCCGGGTCATCGAGACCCATGAGGTCCTTGTCACCGGCAAGCTGCGCCAGCATCAGCATAGCGAAATGCGTCTTGCCGATGCCGCTCTTGGCCGCAACCGAAGTTGCCTTACCCCTAATCAGGATACCCCCGAGCATGAGTTCTGCGCCTTTGGCGACTGCGATGGCGTCCTGCCAGTTGGCGGGACGTGCAGGAACCCAAGGTGCAATCGCATTCGAGGAACCGCCGCCAACAAACGCAGAGTTGGGCGCGGGCTGGCCACCGGCCACGCCATTCGGATTGAGTTGGCTGGTCGGGTTTTTAGCGGCAACCCATGCTGCCTCCGCAAGGGCCTGCCAGCCATGCGGCATCTGGCGGCAGTTGTCGAGAAGCGGCGCGGCGAGCGCGCCGAACCCGCAATCACCCCGGGCGTCACGGATAGCCTGATTGATCAGGTCCGGCGTCTCGCCCTCGCTCCCTTCAATTTTGTAGATGCGATACTTGTCATAGAGTCTTTCGATCTGGCGACGGGCAGCGGGCTCATCGATCTGGCCGCGCTTGACCATTCCCGCGATAGCCATGGAGCCCTTGAACGCGCCATCATGGTCGGCAAAGTGGTTGGGATCGCGGGCAGCAACCTCGTCAACAATCCACTGGATTTCCGCCTCACGAATGGGGGAAGACTGCTTGACCGGCTTGGAGGCGGTGTTCGCGGTAACAGGAGACTGGACCTGCACAGCCCCGCCGGACGGCACTGCCGCCTTCGACACCCCGCCCGTGAACGCGATACCCGCCGCGACAAGCGCATCCTCTATTTGTTGGGGCGCGATCATCGGCAGCGTATTAACCGGGGGCGGCTCGTCATGCTCGCTCTCATCCGGCCAAGTCCACTGAAGAACCGTGCCGGAAGGGTGTTTGCCATGCACGACCGCCTGCTGGCCGTTCGCGAGCAATTCGAGTTTGCCTCCGTTGGCCAGCTTCCAGATGACCTTGCTCGTCCCCGCCGAGGCAAGCGCCAGCAGCAAAACCCTGACGCTGTTGGAGCGATGCCGGAGCGGCATGCCGTTCAGGAGCCCGCCAAGCGCGTTCAGAACCGCTTCAAGTGTCGCTTGGTCATCGACGTCGACGTCCACCGCCGTCACGCACCCTGCCGGACAATCGCCGCACCGCAGCCCGACATTGCTGCTCGCGAGATCTGCGGGCGGTGCGACATAGCCCGGTCTATTCCAACCGGCATCGGCGGGTTTCTTGTCCCCCGAGCGGACCCGAACGGCGATTGCACCGCCCGTATTGATCCCCGCCATCACCGCGTTTGCCCGACGGACCACATTCTCGGCCTTACGGTGCAGGACTTCGCCCGAAGTCATCGCCAAGCGGGTGCGCGTGGGGAGTGTTATAGTGCCGGGGCTCGCTGGCTGAGAGTTCTGTGTAATGGTCATCGCTTTAGCCTTTTTGCTCCAAACCGGCCTTGGACGCGCCGGGATGCCGGAGCGGGCGGGGATCAGTCGGGGCGTCAGCAATGTAGGAAAGCAGAGCGTCAAGAAGGACGAGCCTACGCCCCATGACGCGACGGGAAAGCTGCGGCTCACGGCGCAGAAGACGGTGGAGCGTAGCCTCCGACACCGGGACAACTTCCAGCGTCTGGTCGATGGTTGCGAGGTGCATGAAGCTCTCCCTAGTGATCTGACTATTGCAGACCATAGGGGGCGCGCGTCGCCGTTACCCGAGGGGGGATATCGGCTTTAATTCATGTTCGGCGCGGCGGATGGCGTGTTTCACGTTGTCAAACTCACGGATCGGCAAGCCTTCGCGCCGCTCAATTTCTTGTAGGAGAATTGCGAGCCGATCACGTCCGCACCCAAGGTTGGCGCGCGAAGCCGCGATAGCCTTGACCCAACTATCTGCACGGGGACCAGCCTTTGCGCTTCGGACGCGCCCTCCTTTGTCGAGGTGTCTGTGTTGATCCAGTATCGTGAGCGTCTTTCTGCCTCGACCTGCGTAGGGCACATGATCACGAACAACGATGCTGGATTGGTGCTCCAACAGCCACTGAACAACGGCTTGTGGGCCGAGATGTTCGATGACCTTGATTACTGGTTCTGAAAGCGGAATTGCAGACGCTGCGGCGCCAAGCTTGAAATGGACAACAATAGATGCAGCGAGACAGCGCATGCCTTTAGGGTAGGGCAGTCGGCTCACGACGCTGCCTTCGAGAAAGCCACCACTTTCTCGCCCCGCACCTGATCAATGAATGCCTCCCAAAGGCCCATGAGCGCCCGGCGCTGCTCGAAATGGTCGCTGCGCTGATAGGAGCGCTCCACATCGCCTTCGACGACGTGAGCGAGGGCGCGCTCGGCAACGGCACGTGGCACAGACGTTCGCTCGGCAGCCCATGTCCTGAACGAGGCACGAAACCCGTGAACGGTCACGTCGGGGCGGTTCATCCGCTTCTGAAGGAGCATGTGCATCGCTGCCGATGAGAGATTGCCGCGCCGAGCTGCAAAGACGAACTCGCCCTTTCCGGTCTTGCCTTTCAGGTCCGTGAGGATCGAGAGCGCGCGCTCGGTAAGGGGAACGCGATGCAGAAGCCCGTTCTTCATCCGCTCGGCAGGAATCACCCAGGTTGCCTTTTCAAGATCGATTTCCTTCCAGCGCATCCCCGTCACTTCGGACGTGCGGCACGCCGTCAGGATCAAGATTTCCAGCGCGCGGGCTGACAGCGCCTCGCGCTCGCGCAGCGCGGCAACAAAAACCGGAATGCCCGTGTAGGGCATGGAGGCATGACTCCGTTCCGTCTTGGCCTTCTTGGGCAGAAGATGATCGAGGTTACCCTTCAGGATCGCTGGATTGGTCCAGCCCCGCCATTCCGGCTGGGTTCGGCATTTGACGTGCGCCGACGCCAAGACGTTTTCAATCCGCATCCGCACCCGGCGGGCGGTCTCTGGCTTTTCAAGCCAGATTGGTTGTAAGACCGCTTCAACATCCGCAACCGAGACCACATGGCAATGCAGGTCATCAAGCCCCCCGCAGTAGGTGGCGAGGGTGTTCCGCCACTGCTGGCGATGCTTGAGGTTCTTCCAGCCGCCTTCTTTCGCGTCGATATAGTCGGCGGCAGCCTGCTTGAAGGTAAGCTTCTTGGCCTCGGCAGCGCGGCGCGCCTCCTCGGCGGCAAGGGTCTCCTGCCGTTCGGCCAAAGGGTCGATGCCTTCGGCTAATTTTGCACGATGGAAATCCCTGCGCCTACGGGCATCTGCCAACGAGACGTCACGCGCGGAACCAAGGCCCATTTCGCGGCGCTTGCCGTCGACCATGTAGAGCAGCACCCAACGGGCCCGCGCGCCGTCGCTGATGGACAGATACAGGCCTCCCCCATCGGCATAGCGTCCGGGTTTGGTCACAGTCTCCACGAATCGGGAGGAAAGCCGATTGGTTGCCTGATCGCGGATTGTTCCAACAGCCATTTGGGGCCCTCGCATCGGGCCCCACACTCGGCCCCACATGAGCCGTGAGACTGTATGACAATTCGTGATGGTTGTAAAATTTTGTAGATATCTATTTCGTTTCTGAATCAGTTAGTTGCAGGATTTCCAGCTCTGATCGTTCAAAGAAATTTCGGGTAATCTGGCGGACAGGGAGGGATTCGAACCCTCGATAGAGTTGCCCCTATACACGCGTTCCAGGCGTGCGCCTTCAACCACTCGGCCACCTGTCCACCGCGTCCACCATGAAGGCGCACGCGAATTCC
>JAFLDC010000219.1 GCA_017302775.1 Sphingomonadales bacterium | reverse complement strand
ACTGCGGCTGTTCGCGCAGGAGGCGAAGCGAAGCGGCGATCCGGACAGCGTTCATCGAACGCTGTCCCTGCGGTGCAGGCTCCGGGCGGAAGCGATAGTTGCTGACATGATCGCCAAAGTGTGCCTGACCGCTCGCTCAGAATCCGAGCTACCCAGAGGACTGCCGATGCTGTAACTGCCCCAAGACTATGAGTCCTCACCCAGAAGACGGGCAGCCTTGCTTTCGAGCGATGCAGCAGTCCGAAAGTAGCCAACGACCGTGGCCACGGAAGCGTGGCCGGTCAACGCCATCGTCTCGCCGATGGGAATGTTTTGGCGTGCTGCCTCTGTGACGAAGCCTGATCGGACCGAGTGCGCTGAGAAATCGTCGGGCAAGCCCGCTGCCGCGGCCCGCGCCTTGACGATGTCGCGTACGGCGGCAGGGGAGAGCGGCTCGGCGACGCGATTGCCGCGTCGGATGCGCCGGAAGATCGGGCCGGCGGTGATGCCGCTTCGACTGAGCCACGCCTCGAGCGCGTCGGCGGCCCTGCCGACCAGAGGTTTAGCGCTGTCCTCCCTCTCGCTTCCCGACTGATTGGTCTTCGTCCGCAGTAGGGTGAAGACATAGGCGCGCTCGCCGACTTTGCGGACGTTCTCCATCGTGGCGTCGGTGACTTCGGATCTGCGTCTGCCGCCGCTGGACCATGCGAAGAGCAGGAGGGCGCGATCGCGTACTCCGCGAAGCGACTCGTCGCAAGTGGCGAGGAGGGCCTCAAGTGGCTCCTTCGTCAAGGCGGCCTTCTTGTCCTGCCTGACGCCGCGCTTGGCGTACGCGCGCCGGGACTTGGAGATCAACTCACGGACTTTGGGGTCCTGACAGGGGTTCTGAGCCTGGTTCAGCTGATGCACCTTCGACAAGACGCTCAGCCGGTGTGTGAGGGTGGCCAGTGCGGGCGGGCCGAGCGCAGTCTTGAAGCCGCTCTGGACCAGTGCGAGGTCGATCGACTCGGGAAGCTCGCAACTGAGGCCAGTCCGGGTCTTGCGCTCGGCGTGGTCGACGATGAACTGGATGACCGCCGGGACAGGTACGGGTAGGGCGATCGGCTTCGCGTACCGCAACCCGAACCAAGCGGCCCAGTACCGAAGCGCCGATCGGTAGCTGCGGATCGTGTTTTCAGACTCGCCCTCGGCAACAAGTGCGCGGACAGCGTCCTCGGCCATCGGCCCGAGCTGCTCGGGATCCAGCGGCGCGACTTCGGTGGACCTCGCGGCCAGCGGGGCCAGTTCGAGCTTCGGCGAACGGTCGATCATGCTGCCTTGTGTTTTAAATCAAACGTACTATGTATGATGTAGTATGAAAATGGACTACAGATCACGGTAAATATCTATTATCGTGACTAAAGTAGGGCGGCGCAACGCGTAGACCTCAAGGAGACACGGATGCCTCGCGGAATCACCGAAAACGACGTCTGGACGGCTTGCGACGCCCTCCTGGTCAGCGGTTCACGGCCAACCATCGAAAGGGTTCGGCACCATCTGGGCCGTGGCTCGCCCAATACCGTTGGCCCGCACCTCGATAGTTGGTTCAAGGGCCTTGGCACGCGTATCGCGGACTCGGCCGCATTCGCCGAGCCCGGCGGCGTGCCTGATCCAGTGCATGCGGCCGCCTCGCAACTCTGGGAGACCGCCCAAGCTGAGGCGCAGCGTGACGTCGAGCAGCGTGTTGCGCAGGGGATGGCCCAAGCCGAAGCGCGCGCTCAGTCGAGTGAGGCCCGCGCTATTCAGGCGGAGGCCGCTCTTGAGGCCTCCGCGCTGGCTACACGGCGTGCCGAGGAGGAACTGAACCGTGTTGCGGACGCCCTTGAGCAGGCTCTACGCCACGAAGCTTCCGAGAAGGCGCGAGTTGACGAGGTTCGCACAGCCTTGGCGGCCGGCCATCTGCGCATTCAACAACTGGAGGCGGAACTGGCCTCCCAGTCCAAGGCAGCTGCTCAGCAGGTGGCTGCCGCTATGGAGCGCGCTGACGCCGCGGATCGCAGAGTTGCCATGGAACTGGAGCGTGAGCGGTCTGCACGTGCAAAGGCCGAGCGTGCTGCGGAAGGGTGGGCCGCCAGAGCTGATGCTGTGAGGCGCGAGGCTGTCACAGCCACCGACGAACTCCAGCGCAAGCTGGACGCAGCGCATACGCGGGAGTTGCAGCTTCAGGCCCAGCTCGCTGCGGCCATGGCAGACCTTCTCCTAGAGCGCACCTTGCGCCAAGACGCCCAGGGTGCGGCCCAAGCGCAGGAGGCCAATGCCCGCGCCGCTCGTGACCAAACCGATGCGCTACACGAGACCCTTGAACGGCTGACAGCGATGCTGGCAGCCAGCCCATCATCCCCACCCAAGCCGGCCGTGAGGCGCAAACGCTCGGCTTTGAAGGCCTCGTGAGGCTGAACTAAGTCGCTCGCAGCCGAGGGTCTGGATGTCTGCAGTCGCCGTCACCGGTCATTCGACGACCAACCTCCCGAACGGCCACTTCACCTTGCCCAGCTGACGTTCGTGGGTTCCGCGGCCACCACAGCGACCGCCCGCTTAGTCCCAGTCAGCGTGAGTTTGTGTATCCGGGCCGACTGGCTGCAAGCGCTGCGTAGCAGGCTGCCAATGTCGGCACGCCGACGTTGCCCCGGTACTCTCGAGCCGTTGATAGCATCCCAGGATGTGCAACCGCTATGTTTCCCCCGAAGGCGGCGACATGGAGCGCTACGGGCATGTCGGAGCGCACACGCCATGGCGGGGCGACGAAGTGTTCCCTCGAGGGCAGGGGCCGTTCATCCGCGCGGGCCGTGACTCGACCGAATCAAAGCGTGAGCTTGTGGTTGGGCAATGGGGCCTCGTCCCCTGGTTCGCGAAGTCGCCGAAGCTGTCCTACTCCACGAACAACGCGCGGTACGAGGAAATCACCCAGAAGGCGTCGTTCAAGCAGTCCTGGCACTACGGCAAGCGCTGCATCATCCCCGCCACATCTTTCGACGAGCCGAACTGGGAGAGCGGCAAGAACGTCTGGTGGCGCTTTCGGCGGGCCGACGGGGTTCCCTGGGGCCTGGCAGGACTGTGGAACACATGGACCGACAAGTCCAGCGGCGAGATCGTCGAGAGCTACACCATGCTCACACTGAACGCCGATCAGCACCCACTGATGCGCCGCATGCACAAGCCGGACCCCAAGCTCGGGCCGGACGAGCAGGACAAGCGCAGCGTCGTCGCGATCGAACTCGAGGATGTCGACGCGTGGCTGTTCGGCACGCAGGAGGTTGCGAGTCGGCTGGTCAAGCTCACACCGGTCGAGATCTTCGCCGCCGGTCCGGCCTGAGCGAATCTGGCGTCGAGGAACCGGGCCAAGCTGCCGGATTCGGATTCGTCTTGACCGAGGCTAGACTCACCTGGTGAGCCAGAGGAGGACTAGCCTTCTGGCCATGACTGACAAGGTCCACACAGAGTTCGGCCAGAGACATCTGCCTTCCATGCACCTGCCATGGCAAGACACGGGCCAACGCTGCATTCATTGCCGATGGGTAGAAGTCACCAGGACGGGAGGGCTCGGCTGCCGCTGTCCGCAGTGCCTCTATGGCCAGGCCTCGCGGCATCGAGCCTGCTGCTCCTTCGAGCGTGAACCAGGAGCCGATGACGAACTGAGTTAGGAGACGCTCCGACGGCGTGTGTCGCGGCGCAGAGCGGGGCGCCGCTTGGCAGGAGTGCCGCGAGCTCCCCGGACGGCCGAAGCCCGCATTCGGTGAATGCCGTCACCTCGCGTGGGACGGGCGGACCCGCGACAACGACTGACGCTGCTTGCCTCGAGTGGGCCGGGAAAGTTGCCCGCTCTACTGGCGCATTTCGGCCAATTTCGCGGCCGCTTGCTTCTTGCCCATCGTCCTCAGCGACGCAATGGCCGCAAGGTGGCGAGCGCGGGGCTTGGCCTTGCCGTCTTCCCAGTTGTAGACGGACTGTCCCGATGCGCCCAGCAGCAGCCCGCATTCCGCCGCTGACAGACCCAGGCGGCGTCTCTGAGATGCAAAGCCCTTGGCCGTGAATCGGAGCTTCTGCCCAGGCTCTTCCGTCGGCTCAGTAGCTTGCACCTTCGCCTGTCTCTTGTTCAGTCGACGTAGTTCTGCTTCAAGCGAATCGGCACGCCGCTTGAGCGCGATGATCTCGGTCCGATAGGTTGAAGCCGCCTTCTTCAATGCCATGGTCTCCGCCAGCACTTGTTTGCGCGCCAGACGGGTGATTTCGGCCTTCAGGAGAGATGCAATGTTTGTCATGACATGCATTGTGCCGCGGGGAGAAGCAAGTTTGGGTCGCAAGACGTATCCGTTCCGGGACCATCAGCGGAACTCTTTGCCCCAAAGAACCAGTGCCTGCAACGCGATTGCAGTGCATGCGACTGCAGCACTTGCCCTGGATTGCCGCGCCTAGAATGCGCCGCTCCTCAGAGGGCACTCATCCACTTTGTTCCAACTACTCAATGGCAACTGCAAAGAAAGCAACCACCAAAGCACCGGCCAAGAAGGCCACACCTGCGAAGAAGGCCGTGAAGGCCTCCACCCCCGCCAAAGCCACGTCCCTGAAGCCGATCACCGCGGTCTTCAACAAGAGCAACCTGGCGGCCCATCTGGCCCAGACCGCTGGCGTGGACGCCAAGGCTGCGAAGGCCGTCCTGGCCGCCCTGGAAGCCACCATCCTGGCCTCGGTGCACAAGAAGGGTCTGGGCACCTTCACGCTGCCCGGGCTGCTGAAGGTCAACGTGGTCAACGTGCCGGCGAAGAAGAAGCGTACCGGCATTGACCCGTTCACCAAGCAAGAGCGCGTCTTCGCGGCCAAGCCCGCCACGGTCAAGATCAAGACCCGCGCGCTGAAGAAGCTGAAAGACGCGGCGCTCTGAATTGAGGACCGGCGCAACCGCGCCGGCCAAGTTCACTTCCCGCCGTCGAGCGCGCCATTCAGAGCGTCAGCAAGGCGGCGGGCTGCCAGCGACAACTGGCTCTCGATCACCGGCGCCCACTTGGACAAGTAGTCCGGAGCCAGCCGGTGTCCTGAAGGGTAGAAGCCTTCGCTGGACACGATCCGGCATGAGGCCTCCGCCCAGGCTGCCGGGTCGGTCTTCTGGCTTGGCACCATCCGGGCCTCTACCTCCGTCTTCAGTGCTAGCAATCCACCGGGCCAGTTCTCTATGAGGCCGGTGTCCCACAGGGCATGCAGGTTCGTCCCACGACCATAGGCCTGCACCTGGTACTGATTGCCACCGCGGTCGTCGGCGAATCCGGCATGCAACGGCTGATGCAGGTCGGCGATGAAGTGCGTCACGTAGCGCAGCGCCT